>NZ_JBALNX010000040.1:0-47141 GCF_036962035.1 Bacillus sp. JJ1773 | reverse complement strand
TCGAGTTTGCCTACAGTCTGAACAAAGCGCTTATCACTGTAAGCGCTTTGTTTTTTCATTACCAATTAATCTAGTTTATTTTGTATCTATAAAGTTATTTAGTAACTCAAAAAAATAGCCCCATAACACAACGCCCCTACAATAATAAAAGCAGGTCTAATTTTAAGCTTTTCCAATAGGATAAAGCTTACAGCAATTAGCAATAAAGTGTGAATCCAGCCAGCATCCAAAAAAGAGTTTCGGAAGAACTGGTATGTCATTACTCCAAGAAGAACAGAGATTGTGGGTTTAATCAAGTTGGTCAATGCCTGAACTTTTGGAGATTCTTTATGTTTATACAATATTTGTAGTAGAACAATCATTAATATGAGTGAAGGTGCCACAGTTGCGAATACGCCGACTATGGATCCAAGGATACCTCCTTCCATATAGCCTATGTAGCCGGCCATTTTGGTTGCAATAGGTCCGGGAAGTGCATTTCCAATTGCCAGTACTTCCCCAAACTCATTCACAGTGAGCCATCCGTATTTGTCTACGACCTCATGTTCAACGAGGGGGATTGAAGCAGGTCCCCCTCCATACCCCAAAATTCCGGGGATGAAAAAAGCTAAAAAAATTTGCCAGTAAATCATTAACTAATCCCCCTCTTAGGGAGCTTCTGTTCATGTACGACTCTATCTTTTCTTGTAAGGGAATATACTAATATGCCTGTAATCACAATACCGGGGTGAATGCCTAAATACTGAATAATCACCAAACTAAAAGCAACAAGGCCTATACTTTTCCCCCAGCCCATTTTCTTTTTTGATTTATTGAAAAAGTCCCATGTCAACACAGCTAGCATAACACCGACTACCGGTACTACCGCTCTTGTCATCCCCGCTACCCAAGGTAAGTCTTTAAAGGAAGCTAAGGAAGTGAGTAAAACAACCATTAATAGAATAGTAGGCAAAATCGATGACAGTATAGCATTTAACATGCCTAGCAGACCAGCCACACGATATCCAATATAACCTGCCATTTTAGTATTAATTGGTCCTGGTAAAGTATTTCCCAGTGCAAGAATATCCCCAAATTCCTCATCATTAACCCATTTATAACGCTCAACTACCTCTTTATGAACAAGGGGAATGGAAGAAGGACCACCTCCATATCCAAGCATACCCGACCGGAAAAAAGCTAAAAAGAGATGCCAGTGGTTCATATAATAACACCCTCTTATTTTAAAGTTTTACCATGCTGATACAACACCATCTGTCCTGGATTCACTGCCCCGCATAATATTGCATTTAACAAGTTACCTAAATATTAATCGAATCCCCATCCGTATGCACAGGTGGGGATTATTAGACGCTTATGCAGGAGCGGATGTTTTGCGGATGAAGGGGCATATTGCAGTGGACATCATTAATGCACATCTGCCGTAGCATTGGAGCCGACTATTGTCCACTTTTTTTCTGTTGATCGTAATTATCGTCTGTACTTTTCTCGTATATAAAGGAGCCGGAACAGCCATGGAATCGACTCGAGTTATAGAGCGTTCTTCTGCAGGATCTGGGTTTCAATTGCCATAGGTTTGGACATTTTGCATTTGCTCGCTTCACTACACTTCATGACATGCAACAAAATGCCCTGGTTCCAGTTCTCTCCACTCTGGTTCCACTTCCTTACATTTTGAGGTTGCTAAAGGACAACGGGGTGCAAATACACATCCGTTGGAAGAAGTGGAAAGATCTAAACTATTCTCTTTTTCCACTACCTTTTGTCTTCTCTTATCTAAATTGACACGTGGAATCGCGGATAAAAGAATTTTGGTATATGGATGTTTTGGGTTTTCGTATAATTGTTTTACTGGTGCTAATTCTGCCATATTCCCCCTATACATGACTAGAACACGATCACATATATAGCGAACTACTCCGAGGTCGTGAGAAATGAACATATATGTTAAATTATGTTTCTCTTGCAGATCTTGAAGTAGTTGAATAATTTGCGCTTGAATGGAAACATCTAGTGCGGACACAGGCTCATCACAGACAATAAATTTAGGGTTTAACGCAATGGCTCTTCCAATAACGACACGTTGTCTTTGCCCTCCGCTAAATTCATGGGAATATCTATTTGCATACTCTTCCTTCAATCCTACTTCTTTCAATAATTCTATGACTTTTTCCTGTCTTTCTTTTTTAGAATATTGATGATAAATATCCATTGGTTCTCTTAATGCATTGCCAATTTTTTGTCTTGGATTTAGTGAAGAGAATGGATCCTGAAAAATCATTTGCATATCTTTTCTTAATTTCTTAAATTCTGCGTTTGATTTTTCATGAATGTTTTCCCCATTAAAGAAAACAGCGCCATCTGTTATTTCCTCTAATTGAATGATTGTTCTGCCAAGAGTTGATTTTCCACATCCGGATTCACCAACCACTCCCATTGTTTCCCCTTCAATTATATCCAAAGTTACCCCGTTTACTGCTTTTACATATTCCTTTTCAAAAGATAATGTCTTCTTTTTAACTGGGTAATACTTTTTAACGTTTTTTAATGATACTAATACTTTCTCTTCTTTCGCCATACTGCCACCCTTTCCTATTCATTAAAGGAGGATGTCCATCTTAACCTATATTGCACTAAGTTTAGAAATGGACTTATGAACATCACTTTGATTATCCTTCTCGTATAACCAACAATTTGTATAATGATCTGGACTAAATGTAAAGGAAATAGGATCTTTCTTTTTACATATATCCATCGCATATTTACAACGTGGATGAAACCGACATCCTGGTATTTCATCTGATATATTAGGTAATGTTCCAGGTATTGGTTGGAGTTTAAAATCAGGATTGTCTACATCGGGAACTGATTTTAATAGTCCTTCGGTATAAGGGTGTTTTTGGGATGTAAAAATCTCCTCTACGGTCCCTTCTTCCACGATTTTCCCGGCATACATTATTATGACTCGATCGGCGATTTCGGCAACTACTCCCATATCATGAGTGATCAGCAGCAATCCCATATTATATTGATCTTTCAAATCTTGAATTAAACCTAGGATTTGTGCTTGAATGGTTACATCAAGTGCGGTCGTCGGCTCATCTGCTAACAATAGTGCAGGATTACTAGCTAGCGCCATCGCAATCATTACACGTTGCCTCATACCACCACTTAGTTCATGTGGATACTGTTCTAGTCTTTTTTTGGAAGAAGGTATACCTACTTTGTCTAAAAGTCCTATTGCGCGTTCGTTTGCCTGCTTTTTAGTCATCTTAGTGTGTATCATTAACGACTCTCTAAGTTGAAAACCGATCGTAAACACTGGATTAAGTGCCGTCATCGGTTCTTGAAATATCATCGATATTTCCTTTCCTCTAATTTCTCTCATTTGCTCTTTGGATAATGTGTTCAATTCTTTGCCTTGAAATTTAACTTTTCCTGCAGCTATTTTTCCGTTTTTAGGTAGTAGGCCCAAAATGGATAGAACGGTCATGCTTTTCCCACAGCCCGACTCACCTACGATACAAACTGTTTCTCCGCGGTCAACTTTCAAAGAAATATTGTTTATTGCTGTTACATCGCCTTTAGATGTTGAAAATTTAGTTGTTAAATTTTCTACTTCTAGTAAACTTTGATTCATCTAATCCCTACTTTCTATCGGATGACCTATTGCTTTTCCAGTTTAGTATAAGTTGGAGGAGCTACTGAAAGTCCACAACCCCTCTATAGCTTATTACAGATGCAATGAATCCTTATCTCCTTGAACATATTATTTAACTCAGAATTGACATACTTATTTTGAAAGATACCGTATTTTAATTTTAGGGGAAGCTGTTACAGCCCAATTACTTGTCTAAAAAAACACTAAATTCCTTGGGGAGTTCGTAATGTTCTCATGGGCTGTATCTTTTTTAATAATGAGATTATCTTCAATACGAACGCCTCCAAGGTCAGTAATGTAAATACCTGGCTCAATGGTAATTACCATATTCTCTTGAAGAATATGGTCGGAAGTTGATGAGAAAAATGGATTTTCATGAATAGCTAACCCTAATCCATGACCACCACCATGGCCAAAATATTCTCCATATCCTTTTTCATGAATATAATCTCTAGCCAAAGCATCTACTTCTTTCCCACTCATGCCCACTTTAATATTTTCTTTACTATATGTTAATGCTTCTAATACAATGCCATGGATCTTTTTTAACTCCTCAGGTGGATTCCCGATCGCAATCGTTCTTGTAATATCAGAGTGATACCCTTGGTAGAGCGCACCGAAATCTAAAATAATCATTTCATTATCTTGGATGATTTTGTTACTAGGTCTTCCATGTGGAAGTGCCGAGCGGTATCCTGAAGCAACCGTCATTTGTCGCCCGTCCATGTCTCCGCCTTCTCTTCTTAAAATAAAGTTAAGTTGATTTGCCACTTCAAATTCGCTTAGACCAGGACGAATAAATTCACAAATTTCGACAAACGCTTTTTCTGTTATTTCTGCTGCCTTTTTCAACTTAGCAATTTCTTCTGGTGTTTTAATGGCACGAAATTCACTTAAAAATGCACTTATCGGGACTAATGTTGCATTCACTTTTTCTGATAGCATGATGAATTTTTCATAGTTCAGATCATCTGATTCAATCGCTAGTCTATCAATATTTAATTGATCTATTTTTCGAATGACATTGTTATACATGGCATCTGACTGTTTGTACGTTATAATTTCAAAGCCTTTTACTTGTTCATATGCTTGATTTTCATAACGGAAATCCGTCATAAAAATGGCATCTGTTGTTGTAATAATGACAATTCCCGCAGAACCAGTGAACCCACTAACATAACGTCGATTCAGCGCATTCGTAATCAGTATTGCATCTACATCATTTTCTCTCAGTTTATTTTGTATGGAAGATATTAACGTCATTCCGACACCTGCTTTTAAGATTTATTTTTCAAACTATCTATTTTCAAATCTATTTTTTGGAAATAGATTAAGATTTTTAGATTAGATTAGCAATCTACATGCAAACGAGATTGGGAGTATGTTTTAAAAACTTTTTTCTAATTCATCGACAATTTTTCCAATATGATCAACTGTTTTCTTGAAGTTCTCCATTGTTGTCATGTCTAAACCGACCATTTGAAACAAATCAAAGCCGTTTTTATTACCGCCTTGTTTCAGTACATTCGTCCATTGTTCTCCTAAATAAACTCCTTCTGTTTTAATCCTTTGGGCAATGATAGTTGAAGCAGTAATTCCTACGGAATAGGTAAATGGATAAAGGCCCATGTAATAATGATTTTGTCTCATCCAAGTTAACTTGGCACCTTCATCAATCTCGACCGTATCTCCCCAAAATTCTGATAAAATTGCACCTTTTGTTTCACTGATAAAGGTAGTAGTTAATGGAATATTTTTTTCAGCGGCTTTATATAATCTGCGTAATAGTTCCGCTTCTAAAATATGGGTTACACAATTATGATGGTAACTCATCATTAAATACATGTTTAACCATCGTTGTAATCTTACATCGTCTTTTCTAGTTTCTTTTAAATAATTAACGATTAACTGTTCTACCATGGTAGACGGTGCTTCAGCAAAGTATTGTGACTGGGAAAAGTTAACTGCTGGTTGATGCTTTCCTGATAAAGAATAATGAATCGCATGTCCGAGCTCATGACCTAAAAGGAGCATATCGAACAGATTACCGCCCCAAGGATAAAATGAATATCCGTGCACATTATATGTGCCTCTTCCAAACGGAATCATTCTACAGCCTTTATTATTTGCATGATATATCCATCGATTATTGTATGCTTGTCGCATTTCCTCACGGTACTCTTCCCCAAGTACACTGACCGCTTCTACACTAATTTTTCCAGCTTCTTCAAAGGTAATAGAAGGATCATATTCAGGATCCAATGGTGCTTTAACATCTGAGAATAATAACTTATCTAATCCAAGTTGTTTTTTTCTAAGTTTGGCATATCTTTGAAAATGAGAAGATAATCCTTGCTGGAATGTATCTAAAATCTCTTCAAAAAATTCTGCTTTAACCCCATCAATTGAATAATAATCTTTAGAAGGGGTTGAATGTTGAAGTAGCATATCTATAGCGGATGGATACCCTCGTAATTTCGCTAACGCAACATGTTTATTAATTTCTGTTGCCAACGTTTTGGCTATACCATGTTGATGTTTTACTAATCCATTTTTTAATGAATTGAATGCGTTTCTACGTAATTCTGTATCTGGTGATGTTTCAATTTGTGCCATATACGTATGCAAAGAAATAGGGACTAATTTACCATTTTTATCTTTTACAGATTCGAATGCTAAATCAGAAGAATTGATAATTTTATAAATAAATTCAGCCGCTGTTAGCGTGTCATCTAAAATGATTAGTGCATTTTCTAATTCTTCGGACAAAGAATGATCGCGAATTTCATTAATTCTCTCTAAAAATCGCTGAAATGGCTTCAAATGCTTTTCTTCCTCTATGTACTTATCAATTACATGTTTCGGTATACTTAAAATAGTGTTAACAAAATTGATCTTTACGTCATTTGCTTTATTATCTAGATTATTCGAAATACCCAGCATGTTCTGATTATTCGAATTAGACTCTTCCTCAGAAAATTTATTAAATGCGTAACTAGTCGTACGATTTAGATCTGCTAAAAGTTGATTAAACTCAAGTAAGCTTTTCAATAAATCTTTGGAATTTCTTATAGAGAGAGGACGTGAATTCATTTCCGTTACCCTCTCATCCAACTCCGATAAAGAATGTTTCCATTCTTTATCCGAACTAAAAATATCCGTCAAATCCCAAGTTTCTTCTATCGGGACATTCTCACGGCTTATCTGGCCCATTATTTGATCACTCCATATCTTGTTAAGTTAGATGAGTAGGTAGTTTATGAGATCATTCGTGAATCCTACAACCTTTCAACATTATTTAGATCACAGGAATTTCCATTAAATCTTCACCGTAATATATTTTCCCTTTATATATTTCGCCCATTTCTTGAAGTACTTTTTCCTTTATTCCAGGTTGATCAAATAATGCTTCATTCATATGGGTTAACACGAGACTCTTAACATTCGCATTATTTGCAAGTTGGGCAAGCTCTATATGCCCCATGACGTCTTCATCTTTATCCATCATTCCGTTAATGTAATGACACATGTGGATGAGGACATCACAAGATTGTGCAAATTTTTCTAATCCCCCCTTTGGACCGCTATCCCCGGAATAAACGATTGATTTTCCACCATGTTCTAGACGAAATGCTAAAGGAGTTAAATATGGCTGTTGATGATAACCCTCTGTTACTTTCACTGTCCAGTTTTCTTCGCTAACTATATCGCCTTTTTCTAATTGTTGTAGTTTTGGATTTGGCTTTGCACGGGTACCATCCCCTCCACGTGAAGCATAAACTTGTAAGCTACTTTTGGCGTTTGTTCGAGCGACTAAATCTGGCCCGAAAAGTCCGTCCATCGAAATACAACCGTCGATAATTTGTTGTAACGGTTGTGGTCCATATATGTTCAAATCATCCACCTTACCTGCTCCTTGATCCCAATGCGTAAGCAGTAGTCTAGGTAGATCACCAATATGATCAAAATGATAGTGAGAAAGAAAGACATGCGTTATTTTTGTTATTGGTACACCAAGCTGTAGAAGTCTGTGATAAGCACCAAACCCATGATCGAAGATAATGTAATCATCATCTATTTGTATTAAATATCCAGAAGAAGCCCTGTTTAGTGAAGGGTCCGGAGTTCCTGTACCTAATAACCATAAGCGCATAACTTCCTCCTTTTTCTCTTGAATCATGTAAGATCACTCTCCCTTTTACCGAATTTTAACAATAATCATGTAAATCGTTTGTTCACTTTATCAAAAAATGTGACAGTAAGCGCCGTAAACTTCATAAGGAAAAAGTAAAATATTTCATGACGTTTCTGGGTAATGAAACGAGCCTTGTAAGAAGGGCTCAAGCCTTATTAACGTTTTCGATGCCTACCATCCATATTTGTCAAAGTCTTAATCTCATGTATTGGTAAATATATTTTTACTGTTTATATGCTTCGCTTAAGTTAATTACTCCGTTAGGTAAAACAATGACACCTTCAACAGATTTATTAAGACCAAGTGTATTTTTTGAGTGAAACATTGGCACCATAAAGATATCCTTAATGACTTGTTGATGCGCTGTATTAATTAATGTTTGACGCTTTTCTTCGTCAAGTGTTTGTCTTGCTTGAAAAACTAATTCATCAAAATCCGGGTTACTATATTGACTACGGTTATTCCCGCCAATACCATCACTGTGGAAGAAACCATACATTGTTTCTAACCCAGTCATTGAATTCGAAGTATTAATGACAAACAAATCTTGTTTTCCTTCACCAGTTGCCTCAAGGAATGTTCCCCATTCCATCATTTCAATTTTTGTATTTAACCCAATTTCACTTAACTGAGCTTGAGTAACTTCTGCCATTCTTTTATAAGCCTGACGGTCTGATGTCGTGTATAGTGTAAGCTCATATTGATCATAACCCTTTTCTTCAATAATTTTACGAGCAGCTTCTGGATCATATTCATATTCATTTCCTAAAACAGACTCATCATAGTAAGTTACAGCTGGTCCAAATAATGTAGGGGAATAAAAACCATTTCCGCCTAATTGATTTACAAATGATTTTGCATCAATTCCCATTGCAACAGCTTTACGGAACTCAAAATCGTTCATTGGTTCTTTTTCCATATTAAAAGTAAAGAAGTAAGAACCAGATCCCTCTGTTTGAAATAATTTAGCATTCTTCATACTTTCCACTCGAGATATATTTTCTACTTCAACAGTAGCCACTACATCTGCATCCCCAGTTTCTAGCATGGATAAAGCTGTTGAAGCATTTGGAACGGTAACAAATGTAAGCTTATCTAACTTTGGTTCATCTCCCCAATAATTTTCATTTTTCGTCATTACGACACGGTCTCCACGTGTCCAACTTTCAAATTTAAATGGACCAGTTCCAACAGGTTTTTCCATTAAGTTTTGATTTTGATCTGATTCTGGACTAATAATTGCTAATGTAGACAGCGCAAGAACAGGGAGTACATCGGCATTTGGTTTATTAGTAGTCATTTTCACAGTATATTCATCTACTACCTCGATACCCTCCATAAATTTCAAGTAATGCGCACCAGGAGCAGCAGTATCAGGATCAACTAGTTGTTCAAAAGTGTACTTAACTGCTTCCGCATTAAATAGAGTGCCATCATGGAATTTCACTCCTTCTCTTAATTCAAATATCCAAGTATTATCGTCAGGATTCTCATAAGATGTTGCTAAATGAGGAACAATTTCCCCTGTTTCAGAATCTCTGCGAAATAAGTTTTCATACATATGATTTGTAGTTTGATAGGAGTTAATATCCGAGATCCTGGTAGGTGATAATCCAACAGGATCGGCTTCAATGGCTACTACAATTTCTTGTACAACATCTTCTTGAGCATCTTTTTCTGTATTAACATCTTTTACACTTTCAGTAGAGCTACAACCAATAAGCAAAATAGATAATACTAATAAACAAGTAAATAGTTTCATCTTTGTCAAGGTTGACTTCATTTTTATTATCTCCTTCTTATTTTAAATTTTTTTCATTTTTGGATCTAATGCATCTCTGAGAGCATCGCCCACAATATTAAATGCAAATACTACTAACATAATTGCGACTCCTGGAACGAGTACTAAGTGTGGCGAATTCCACATATGGATCTGACCATCTGCTATCATCGCTCCCCATTCTGGAGTTGGTGGTTGGGCACCAAGGCCTAGGAAACTTAAAGCAGCTGTCGATAAAATTGCTGTTGCCGTTTTCATTGTCCCAGTAACGATGATTGGAGCGGTACAATTTGGTAAAATATGTTTCAAGATAATTCTGAAATCATTCGCACCCATCGACCTTAAGGCAAGAATATATTCTTGTTTTTTAATACTTAAGACATTTCCCCTTATTAGCCTCGCAACAGACGGCATAGTCCAAATACTAATTGCAAATACTACGTTAATTAGATCCGTTCCTAAAATTGAAATAATCAATAATGCTAATAAAATACTCGGAAATGCAAACATTAAATCGATAATACGCATAATAATTCCATCCAGGCGGCTATAATAGCCTGATATTAAACCTAATGCAACACCTCCTATTAGTCCCAATACTGTTGCTCCTACACCAACAAATAAAGAAATGCGGGCACCATAAACTAGGCGACTCCAGACGTCTCTTCCATACTGATCAGTACCTAGCCAATGTCCTTCACTTCCAATTTTTAAATGAGAAGCTGCTAAATTCTGGTGGGTTGGTTCATAGAAAACTATAAAAGGAGCAAATACTGCTAAAATTATTTGGATAGCAATAATACTAATCCCAATAATTGCAAGACGGTTTTTTAATAGATTACCTAATAAATCAATAAAAGCATTCGGGCTTTTTATTTGACTTGATTTTTCAGTCGAAATCTCCCCTGCTGACATCTATTTCATCAACTCCTTTTATTCATACTTGATTCGAGGATCTACCATAGCATATAGTAAGTCGACAATGAGATTCACAACGACAAACAAAGTTGCAATTAGTAAAACTCCACCTTGCACCATTGGCGAATCCCGTTGAGATATCGCATCAATCATTAAACGCCCTAAACCATTAATAGCAAAAACTTGTTCTACGATGATCGTTCCACCTAGTAAAATACCAAAGTTCAAGCCAACCACCGTTAATACAGAGATCATCGCATTTCGAAATGCATGCAACAAAATAACTTTACTTTCTTTCACACCTTTTGCTCTTGCTGTACGAATATAGTCGGCATTTATTACCTCTAGCATTTCTGATCTTGTCATTCTCGCAATCATTGCTGCGGATGCGGTCCCTAAAGTAATACTAGGCAATACCATTTCTTTGAAACCCTGCAATGTGTACCACGGATTACTCATACCAGTTACCGGAAACCACTGTAAGTTAACAGAGAATAGTAATATTAGTACAGTTCCAAACCAAAAGTTAGGAATGGAAACACCAACTAATGCAGTAGTTGTACTAGCATAATCTAACCAAGTGTTTTGTTTTAGTGCTGAAACTATTCCCATGGTAACCCCGATGAAAGTGGCAACAATAATACTTGAAATAGTTAATTTCAAAGTTGTTGGGAATCTACTAAATAGGGCTTGTGCAACATCTTGGCTCGATTGATAAGAGTATCCTAGATCTCCTTGTAAAAGACCTAACATATAATTTCCGTATTGAACTAGTATAGGATCATTCAACCCCATATTTATTCGAATTTGCTCTATCGTTTCTGCTGAAGCTTCGGTACCTGCAATGATCGTAGCAGGATCACCTGGTGTAATATGCATACTTAGAAAGACAATAAATGATATTCCAATAAGTAGAAAAATCATTTGCACCAGTCTTGTTGCAATTAATCGAATCAAAAAAACACCCCTTCCTCACAAAACCCTTTGTTTATAATGTTCCTAATATTTAGATTTTTTAAATCGTATTACAGGTTCATATTCAAGCGGACTTAAATTCCTTTACATTATGTATTTTAAGTAGTTTGTATTCCCTTACATTTAATCTGCTGTAAGCAAGTTGGAATTACTTTATGTTTATATTTTTAGAGATTTATCTCCCTTTACATTCAATGGTTTGTTAAGGGAATTGTCATTCTTTTTTAATCCACTATAAATTTCGAGTGATTTTTCATTCTATTTAATATTTCTCCAAAGCAATAATTCGATGAAATTACGGTATACGATACTCCCCCTTTTCGTTTTTTAATCCAGGTAGGTGCGTAGGAATTTTGTAAGCTATTTAATAACGCTTACATTCACTACTTAAACATTTAATACCTTTATGCTTACTTCACATATAAACATGCAATTAACATGCCAAAATTTTTTTCTAATTTCGCTTTCTTCGAAGTTGCAAATCGAAATAAGCGATAAAATAGAAAATTCTACAAAATTACACAATATGAAAAAATAAACTTTGGAAATTAAATTGAGAATAATAATGATAAAAATGCATTTATGTAAATTTTTTTTTACAAATACTGAATAAAGCGTAAAAATATTTAAAAAATTAATTTAGAATAGAATGTAAAAATATTTTAAATGTGATTTTATAAAGTATAAATTTTTAAACATTTGATACTTTAAAATAGAAACATAATTTTCTTCTGACTAAATTTCGACTAGTGGTATCGTGGCAGAAACTTGCTGGGTCAGAGCTTGACTAGTAGAACTTTGCTTAAGATTGTAGCGTAACAAATAACCAATTAATTTTAGTTTTCGTAAAAATACCAACAATACAGAGCTGATGCTTATTTATTCCACACGGGCAAAAGTCCTGCTTAGAAGAGTATATCTGGCCTTCACCTTGTGGATACGAAGGACGATGAAGGAATATAGGGATGAGATCCCCATGAAAGGGGCAGAGAAAGCGACCATATGCAATGTGGAGAAAACACGCACGGTTATACCACCTTTTACCTTGATAAAACAATCTTGTCATTAGGATGGGTTCCCATATGTTTAAATATTGAGAACTCATGATCTCTCATTTAATTACTCAAAAATTCTTTAACAGGATGTTTAAGTATTATTGAGGAAACAAGGGCTTTTGGAAGTTTAATATAGGGAAGTGACGAAAGAGATAAAAAATAAAATAGTAACTTTTAAGCTGGTCCTTTTGAAGTACTTGTTAATTTTGTTAATACTGTAGGTGTTATGGGGAAAGGGATTACCCTTAATTCAAGCAAGCTTTTCCTGAAGTTTTTATAGCTTACCAACAAGCATATTGAGTCCTATTTCTGGTATATTTCTTGCATGTTATTTCTATTAAAAATCAAAAGGAGTTTATGTCAAATGAACAAAAGTGATGTGGTGGATAATTTCCATGGTACAGAAGTAACAGATCCTTTTAGGTGGTTAGAGAATGCTGATTCAGTAGAAACAAAGAAGTGGACGGAAGAGCAACATCAAAATACAGAAGATTACTTAAATAGCTTCCCAGACCGGAAGTATATTAAACAGAGTATTACGAATAGGCTAAATTATGAAAAATACTCACTTCCACAATTAATTGGAGATTATTACTATTTTCACAAAAATAGTAGTCTACATAATCAACCGATTTTTTACCGTACAAAAAATTTGCATGATACGGAGCTCGAAATTGTATTTAACCCTAACTTGTTAAGCGAAGAAGGAATAGTTGCATTAACGAATGTAACATTTAGTAAAGACGGTAAATGGATGGCTTATGCCCTGTCCCGAAATGGAAGTGATGGCAGAGAAATTAAAGTGAAAAATCTCGAGACTTGTGAAGATTATCCTGACTCTTTGAAGCTAAGAAGGCATTCATCTATCGCATGGGTTGAAAAGAATAATGGGTTTTATTATAGTAATTACCCGATCTTGAACGGACCAGCAAACGAAGAGGCAAGTTACCATAATAGGGTTTTTTGGCATCAGATTGGAACTTCCCAAGAAGAAGATGTGCTTATTTTTGAAGATCCTGAACAGAAAGAACTTGCTTATGAACCGTTCATTTCCAATAATAACGAGTATTTATTGTTAAGAGCTCATAATGGTCCACAACCTGTAAGTAGAATTTATTTTACTGAATTAGAAAAACCTAATTCGTTTTCTCGGCTTTTTGAAGACGATAAAGCAAATTATACTTTTATTTGTAATGAGGGAGATCTGTTTTATTATTTAACAAGTGAAGGCGCTTTAAATGGAAGGGTCGTTGCCATTAATTTTAAACGGCCTCAAAAAGATAATTGGATTGAGATTATTCCTGAACAAGAAGAAACAATGGTTTCTGTAACAAAATTGCATGATTATTTCATTGTGTCTTCCATGCATAATGTCAATGGAAAATTAAGCTTATACACGATGGATGGTGCTTTCCATAAGGAAGTCCCTCTCCCAGATCATGTTACCGTTACTGGGGTAGGTGCTACAAAAACTAAAGAAGAAATTTTAGTAGCTTATACTTCCTTTTTCCAACCTACACAAATTATGAAATATCAGATAAATAAAAATGAGTTATCTGCTATATTTACAGTCGAAGCTCCTAGGATCAATAAATCCGAATATGAAACAAAACAAGTTTCATATCCTTCAAAAGATGGGACCATCATACCCATGTATTTAATTCATAAAAAAAACATAGCATTAAAAGGCAATAATCCCGTACTCCTTTCTGTATATGGAGGATATAAAATTAGTAAAACGCCGACATTTTCCCCAGAAATTATGACATGGTTAGATGCTGGTGGAGTTTACGCTCTAGCTAACATTCGTGGAGGTGGAGAATTTGGTCAAAAATGGCATGAAGATGCTATATTGGAAAAGAAACAAAACACCTTTGATGATGCTATATTTGCTGTAGAATGGTTAATAGAAAACAACTATACGAATTCTAAGAAAATAGCAATTATGGGGAGAAGTAATGGTGGGTTAGTTGTTGGCGCTTGTATTATCCAACGTCCAGATTTATTTGGAGCAGCATTATGTTTAGTGCCGGTTACTGATATGCTTCGCTTTCATAAGTTTACGTTTGGAAGATATTGGTTAAATGAATTTGGCAATGCTGAATTAACTGCAGACCATTTTAAATTTATATATCCATATTCTCCTTTGCATAATGTAAAAAAAGGTACAGCTTATCCACCAACATTTGTTACAACAGCAGACTGTGATGACCGTGTTGTCCCTATACATGCAAAAAAATTTACAGCTACTTTACAAGAAGTACAATCAGGGCCGAATCCCATCCTATATAAAGAGCAAAAAAATGCTGGGCATGGAGAAGGAAAGCCTACATTAAAAATAATTGAGGAACAAACCGACTTACTGACTTTTTTGTTTAAGGAATTAGATGTGGAACTCCCTAGAAATGAGAATTCATAATCATTTGTATTCTTTCGTTTTTGGGACATTTCTAATGAATGGTGACGTTGCACGAAACTTGTAGACTCAAATCACAACTTGCTGGGTTGCTCAATAAATTGCTGAGTTGGACCGTAACGTCCCCCGGAGACTTCGAACGCCCGACTGCTGTCAAGCAAGAACTTGCGGAGTTAAAAGGGTGTGGATAGAATTAGCAAAATTTGTCCCGTGGGACTTACTGAGTAAGATCGGAATTTTATTCTTGTACTCGATGAAATTGACAAAAAATACTAGGGAGATCCAGAAAGTCAGTGAAGACTGATTTTCTGTGATATCCCTTTTCTTTTCCCGAATTTAACAGTAAAAAAGCAAAAGCTCTCCTGTAATAGCAATATACCTCCTTATAAGACTTTGTAATTTTCTTAATAAATTGCTGCTGAAATAATTCCAGAGTCTGTTTGATAGCTAGCTAGCGGGTAAGCAGGAATCTCTTCATCCAACGGTTTGGATTAACCTTTTCTACTTCACCTGTGGCTAAGCCGTAAAGTAAAGCCTTTAATCCAAGAAAATTTTGTTTGACTAAATGCCCGTTTGATTTTTGTCCTAGATTTCCAATTCTTGATTTCCTTTCGTTTCAAAGAGGATGGCTAGATTGCTGTGATTAGTTGCATTGATATTGTCGTAGTTTAAGCCCATCATAATAGCAGTAACAATTTCTCCTTTGATGTCGATCCTGTATCTCTTATCACCACTACCTATTTGATAACGATCAATATGCATATACCCGGAATCTTTTAATACATAGTATACATAGACGTTCATTTGGCGTGTAAGGTCATTATAAAGCCTTCTTGATTACCGGGTAACTACGATAAAAGACATCAATAATCTTTTTTACCTCTTGATCCTGACAAAATTCATTGCAGTTCAATGGTTTGCTGGCAATAAAAAGAACAAGTCCCCCAGTTCGGTAACACTTTACCAGACTAGGGGACTTGCCAAAAAAAAATAAAATATCATGTTTTCATTTTGTATCTTCTATTTCAAAGGACTCAGTAATTTCAATGCTATTTTTCACAGATTGAACCATGGAACAATTTTTCATAGCGACGATTAAAGCTTTTTCTATCTTTGTCTCATTCAACTCTACTCCTAAAATCACAAAATGGAGGTGAATCTTTTCTATTCGATTAGCTGCCTTTTCATTTCTTTCTACATCCGCTTGAATAATAATATCTTGATAGGAAATTCGCATTCTTTCTAAAACTTTTCGTAAAGTTCCTCCGCTACAAACGGCAATAGATGAAACAAGAAGTTGATATGGGCGAAATCCATATTGGTCATTACCAGAACATTAAGTTCTCCGTAGGCACATTCCGTTACAAATCCATTTTCAGTCATATGAAAGTTCATCAAGGATACTCCTTTAAAATTATTTATATTGGTAGAAAAAACATCTAAACCCTTTTCTTGTACTCTATCTTAATTAATTATTCATAACATTACAAATTTTTAGGTGAATCGCTTGCCTCCCACCATATTAAAGTTAGCCGTGCAAGTGCTCACACACCACTACCGCATCAATAATACCCAACCAAAGTTTTCCTTTACTGAATCTATTTTTAATGAGGATAAGAAAATAATATTAAGGTATATTACTATAACTTAGCATTTCTTTCACTGTGAACCTCATAACCACACCACCTAATTTTAAAAAGAAGAACTTGCTACACGCAAGTTCTTCCATAAACTCAAATTAAACTACTTTTAGTGACTTTATGAGATTAATCCTTAAAATCTAGTGCTATTCTAGTATCTTCCCTTCCGTTTCCGGAATGAACAGTATGGTAATCATTGTCACCACAACAAACGCCTCTATGAATGAAACGGTTGCCCCAAATGTCCATCCCATACCAATGACGAAACCGATTATCGATGGGGCAAAAGTATTTGCCCAGCGCTGTGATGCTGCTCCAAAGCTGTAGCCAGCACCGCGGACATTTGTCGGATAAACTTCGCCAAACCATGTATTCCACACAGCCCATGCCCCTTGATTAAAGAATGAAAGAAGAAAGTTAAATGCATATAGCTCAACCATATTGGATGAAAAGGCGAATAAGAAACCACTGATGGCTGCACCAGTTACAAATAGGAACAATATCTTTTTTCTGCCAAACCTAGCAGTAAGATGGGAAGCAGCCATATAACCTGGTATCTGCATAATGGAAGTTAATGCAAGAAAACCTAAGCTTTGTGACATAGATAACCCTTTTTCCATTAACAATGTCGGAATCCATGTATACAATCCCCAATATCCAAATGCAAGCGTAAAGTTTACAATTGTTTGCAATGACGTTAACTTTAGCCATTTCCCTCTAAAAATCTCAAAATAGTTGGCTTGTTTTACATTTAAAACTTCTAAATTCGTATTTTGATCTAGATTGATTTGATCCTTACTTAAAAATTTAATGACCGCTTTCGCTTCCTCCTGGCGCCCTTTACCAGCCAGCCAGTATGGAGATTCAGGGATTTTCAGCAGCATAAATGCCCATAATCCACCTAAAGAACTGATAAATAGGACAACTCTCCAGCCACCAAGAGCACCTTCAACCTCCATAAATAAAACCGTAACTCCTACAGCAATAAGGACTCCGATTGGCCAACCTGCTGATAAATAACCGCCATATTTTCCTCGTTGTTTCACAGGAAGCATTTCCTCAAAATAAGGGAAAATACAAACTAGCATTCCTGCCAATGCTAAGCCTGCTAATAGCCTGCCTGCATACAGCATTTCAAAGTTAACAGAAAACACACTGATTAAAGAAAATAAAGTGTAAAGCAATAAACTATACATCATTGTTTTTTTACGGCCAATCTTATCGGAAATGAATCCCCAAATATAAGCCCCGGGAATCATTCCTAAAAAGATAGCTCCAATGATTGAACCTGTTTGTACTGCTGTTAAGCTAAATTCAGCTGCAATCTCCCCACTAAGAAAGATAATAATCATCATTTCCCACGCTTCAACTACAAAGGCAAAGAATAGAACCATCCCTACAAAAGCATGTCGGCTGTTAAATGGCATGTCTTTAAATAGTTCGCCTACCTGCACCACTGATTCAGCTTTTTTTCTTAATGCACCATTTACCATGGTAAAAACCCCCAATTATAACTGAATTTTCAGTAATTTATCTTCGTTTTTTGCCCTTCTTTTTACTGACAGCAATCCTTAAAATAGCCCCCATTGGAAAACTTCTTTCTCTGGTGGAGACTGATAACCTACTAATTTACTATGGCTCCAATTAAACTTTTGCTTAATTTCAACTAAGAATTCTGCATATTTTAGCGGTGCCAAACTTGCATCAATAACAGGAACACCTATTTCTTTTTGAACCTCATTATAAAATCCAAATTCCATTGTGCAGCCTAGGATTATGACATCTGCACCATCTTTATCTACCGCCTCTTTTGCAGCTTGTTTTATGCGGCTAGATGTTTCATGATGGTCTTTTTGAAAATCATGGACACCTAAATCAATTGATTTGAATGAGGCTAATTTGTCTGCAAATCCATATTTGTGGACATTTTCTTTCATCTCTGGAATCCATTTTCTTCTCCCAACTACGATAGAAACACTTTCACCTAATGTTGTCGCAATATGCAAGCTGGCCTCTGCTGGTGCTGTGACTACCATTTTCTTTGAAACTTCCCTAGCAGCCCTTAAGATTGGATCATAAAAACAGCCAATTATCGCAGCATCATATCCGTCCTCTTCAGCTTTTTTAATTAATTTTAGTAATTCTGGCATAATCATTACTTCATAACAGTTATATTCAAGATGAATGGGACCATTTGCAGGAACTAAAGATACAACATCAACTATTGTGTCAGGCTGTTTTACTTTTTGGAATTCCTCTGCAAAAGTTTGATTAAATAAATCTGTAGTAATTGGATTGATCCATAGAATTCTTTTACTCACGTTAATTCCTCTCTTCTATTCAAAGTTATTATGAATATCATTCTGGATGAATTAATTATCGTGTGTATTGGACCTGGTGAAATGTTAATTTTTTTGCAGAACTATGAAAGGAGCCCTCCTTAAGGAGGTTATCTAGGTAAGATCATTAGCGTTATGTGAGCTAAATTCATATATTGAGGGGGCGCTTGTCAATTAATTTAATAGACTTGCACTCATCCTAAGCAATAATAGCCGCCCCCATGTCTTTCTATTATTCTTTAACTAATACCCATACAATTTCACAAGGTTCTTGTGCTGTATTAAGACACCAGTGTTCTTCACCTGCTGGAATAAAGGTTGCTTCACCCGCTTGAATCTGAAAGGATTCCCCGCCACTTTCACCCTTTAGGCTTCCTTTTACAATAAATGAATATTCATTTCCTTCATGGCAAGACAATCCTTCGACTGGAACACGTTCCCCTGGTGCAATACTTACTTTTCCAAACTGGATATCTGCATGTTTTCTTTCATCATGAAAAAAGGTATCCATGATCGTTTTAGTAGCATCAAAACTTTTTGTCTCTTGAACAACTTTCATTTCTTTCCCTCCTATTCTAACTGCGAATGCTTAATTCTTTATATTCTCCTGTTTGTAAATCTACTTCTACTCCAAAGACCTCTCGTGCCTGCTCTGGCGTAATGTATTCACTTTTTACATCTTTAGCAACAAGATGGGCTGGACGTTCAAGAGGATTTCCATAGCCCCCTCCTGTACCAGTCATTAATTTAACGACATCACCCTTATTCAATGGATAACGGGCATATACTCCAAATGGTCCTTCAATTTCCCCAGTTGCCTTTTCAATATAGAACTCATTATTGGACCCATCCATGCCTCCATTCGCACCCCAAGGTTTTGTTTGATTTCTTCCGTAAGTAATAGTAGCAGATTGACCATCTGTTAAAGCTCTGTACGAACGAATAACTCCAGAACCGCCAACTGCCTTCCCGGATCCTGCTCCATCTGTTCTCAAACTATATTCATCTATTAAAACTCCATAACGAGTTTCAGCTACTTCAACAGGAACATTGTATGTCTCACCATCAGCCACACAGAACTGTCCAGCAGCACCATCTTGTCCTTCTGCTGCACCCCAACCGCCGACTGAAGGTTCCACAATTAAAAACGGTTCATTCGTATCTTGATGTAATCCTGTCAGTGTTACGGAACATACAGATAAATGATGACCTGCTGCAAGTCTTTCCGGTAAATGTGGAGCCATCGCCTTCCAGATTAAATCTAAGCTGCCTAAAAGTGTTTCAAAGTAATTAGAAACAGGAGCTGGCCGCTCTGCTGACATAATAGATTTCCGGTCTACCAATACTTTTAATGGTCTGAATACCCCATCATTGACATCTTGTGATGGATTCGTCATCGCAAGAAAAATAACTCGTACCGCTGACACAAGACCAGTATATGAACAATTCACAGTTCCAGGCACTTGCGGATGGCTGCCGCGGAAATCGCAAATAAACTCGTCATCAGTAATCGTTACCTTAACTTTAATAGGAAACGGTCCATTACCAATTCCGTCTGTTTCAATTACATCTTCAGCTTCAAAGGTACCTTTTGGCAATTTAGCAAGTTCTTTTCTAGCCAATTGTTCCCCATGATCGAGTAAATAATCGATTGAAGCTTGGATAATATCCCGTCCATGCTTATCACATAATTCCCTTACCCTCTTATCACCTGTTTTCAATGCTGCAACCTGTGCCCACATATCTCCAAGAGAAAGTTCAGGAAAGCGAACATTTGCCTCTAATACATCGACAAGTCCTTGGTTAACAATGCCTTCACTAAATAGTTTCACACATGGAAACTGGAGTCCCTCTTGAAAAATTTCCGTTGCATCATTAGTGAATGAGCCTGGATCTTTCCCACCCACTTCCGTCCAGTGAGCTTTATTTGCTGAAAATGCGATCAATTCACCTTCGTGAAAGATTGGCATGACTAATCCAACATCCGATAAATGAGATCCGCCGCCGCCATATGGATCATTGATGATGATAATATCTCCAGGTTTTAGGTTGCCGTCTTTACCAAATTTCTCGATTGTTTGTTTGACCATAAAGGTTAACATTCCAATAAATCCGGTTACGCCATTCCCCTGGGTCAAAAGCTGTCCTTTAGAATCTGTTAACCCACTTGCGTAGTCAAGAACTTCATAAATAATAGGGCTCATTGAAGTGCGTGCAAGTGCATAAAACATTTCATCCCCTGTAGCAAGTAAGGAATCTTTTACAATTTCTAAAGTAAATGGATCTACCTTCACATTTGTCTTTACCATAATTACTCAACCCCCGTAGTAATGATTAGATTCCCATAACCATCTACAAAAAGATTTTGCCCTTCATAAATAACCGTAACGGCTGACTTCTCTTCAATAATAGCAGGCCCTTGTATCACTTCATTTGTTGGCAAACTACTACGATCATATACTTTTGTATTTATCCAGCCTCTTTCCTCAAAATAGACTGGTCTAATCTCTTTAAGTGCCTCTTCAATATTGCCTTCCTTTTCATTCTGTTGTAATTCTGGCTTTGTAACTTTTCCAAAGGCCGTTACGTGAAGACTTACTATTTCTGTTTGTGCATTCAACAATTTAAAGGTAAAGTTTTTCTCATGCAATTCATGGAACTTGTCTACTATTTCATGAATATCTTCATTAGTCCATTCACCGCCAGGCACTGGAACTTTCACAGTATGTTCTTGTCCCACATAACGCATATCAGCAAATCTAGTAAACATCACTCTCTGTTTTTCAACGCCTTCTTCTTCAAATTGCAGGAATGCATTACTTTCAATCGTGTGCCATTCATTTGCTATTTCTTTTAAATCAATAGCATTGATTCGTTTTATATATGTTTTAATATAGTCATGTCGGAGGTCTGTCATCAGCATACCCCAAGCTGAAAATACAGGAGATGCTAATGGAATAACCACCTTTTTTACCCCTAGTTCTTTTGCAAGGGCAGGAGCATGCATAGATCCTCCTCCTCCAAAAGCGACTAATGTAAATTCTCTAGGGTTATGCCCTTTTCTGATCGAAATTAACTTCAATGCATTTAGCATATTAGAGTTAGCAATACGGATGATGCCAAGTGCAGCTTCTTCTGGACTAATATCAAAATGGTTGGCAACATTTTCTTCAATGGCTTGTTTTACCCTTGAAATATCTACCTTATAGTCAAAGTTTTTAGCTGAAAGTCTTCCTGTAAATAGATTTGCATCTGTAGTTGTAGGTTTAGTACCTCCCTGTCCATACGCAACTGGTCCTGGCAATGCTCCGGCTGACTGTGGTCCTACCTTTAAAGAACCTGCATCATCAATCCACGCAATAGATCCTCCACCGTTTCCAATTTCAACAATATCAACTACAGGCGCTTTTATTGGATACCCTGCACTCCTAGAATTACGATCAATATAGTAGTCAGTTGTTACTTTTACTTCACCATCTTCAATTAATGAACATTTTGCTGTTGTTCCGCCTATATCAAAGGCAATAATATTTTTTTCGCCAATCAGTTCTCCTAGAACCGCTGCTCCAAAAATTCCAGCGACTGGACCAGATTCAACCATGTTAATTGGAAGTTTTTTTGCTTGATCAAATGTTGTCGTTCCCCCATTTGACTGCATAATATAGTTCCTGCTATTCGTTTGATTTTCCTCAAGTTTATTCTGGAGACGCTCTATATAACTAGAAGCTATCGGCTGAACATAAGCATTCAGAATGGTTGTATTTGTTCTCTCATATTCGCGCCATTCTTTTGTTGTTTCGTGGGAAGCCGTTACAGCGATTTCTGGCCAAAGCTCTTTAATTAGTTCTACAGTTTTCTGCTCATGAATTGGGTTTACGTATGAATGCAAATATGCTACTGCAATTGCTTCTACTTCTTCCCTTTTGAAATATTCAATAATTTCCTTTACTTGATCACTATTAAGGGGTGTTAGTATTTCACCTTTATAATTGAGTCTTTCTTCTACTTCCTTCCTTAAAGCTCTCTCTACAAAAGGTTCAGGCTTTTTATAACGCACATTAAATAAATCAGGTCTGTTTCCGCGGGCAATTTCCAGTACATCTCTAAAGCCCTTAGTTGTAATGAGACCTGTTTTTACTCCTTTTTTCTCAGTAAGCGCATTAATAATAACAGTTGTACCATGAATAAAGGTTGTAATGGCTTCTTGGTCTACTTCACTTTTTGAAATGACATCGATTACACCTTGTTCAAAATTCGGAGGTGTTGTGTGGCTTTTTGCAACTCCAAACCTTCCTTGTTCATCTACATATACTAAATCAGTAAAAGTACCGCCAATATCAGTTGCAACTCTCATTTTTCCCCATCCTTTCCACAAGTCAAAATCTTCAAAAAATTACAGGCGTCAAAACACTATATAATACAGTTTCTTGATTCAGCGGATTTTCCCACTGATGCGGTTTCTCAGATGGAAAGTGAATAGATTCTCCTGCATTTAAAAGGTATTCCTTTTCACCTACTCTGAAAATAACCGTCCCTTCTAACACGTAGTGGATCTCCTCGCCGTGATGGCTAAATACCTCACTGTCTTTATAATTCGGCGCTAGGGTTACTCTTAAAGCCTCAAGTTGTCTGCCTGGAATTTCTCCACTTAACCTTACATATTTGGAAGAAGAACCTTCCATTTTAAAAGTTTTTTGATCAGCTTTTTTGACTGCATAGTTTTGTCCATGCTGATCCTCAAAAAAATAAGTCATATTTACTTCAAATGCATCTGCAATTTTTTTAAGCGAAGTGATAGCTAACGAGGATGTCCCCCTTTCCACCTGAGAAAGAAATCCTACAGAAAGTCCAGTTTTTTCACTTAACTCTTTCAATGTAGCACTATTTTTTAATCTAAGATCTTTAACCTTTGCACTAATTTCGTCCATCTAGGTGATCCTTTCTTCACACACTTTTTATAGTTAAACTATAATTTTAAGGTTTTACCTTATTTTTTATAGTGTTACTATAATATTTTTCATAATATCATAATTAATTATAAATTTAAAGATAATTTTAATAATTAAATCTTATCAATTAATTCCATCAACTCCTTGTCTAACAGTAATAAAAACAAGAACCTGCTTCAAGCAAGTTCTCTAGTGATAATGCCTATATTAACTACATATTGCGCCTACATTACCACTACTCTAGTATCTTCCCTTCCGTTTCCGGAATAAACAGTATGGTGATCATTGTTACCACAACAAACGCCTCTATGAATGAAACGGTTGCCCCAAATGTCCATCCCATTCCAATGACAAAACCGATTATCGATGGCGCAAAAGTATTTGCCCAGCGCTGTGATGCTGCTCCGAAGCTATAGCCAGCACCGCGGACATTTGTCGGATAAACTTCGCCAAACCATGTATTCCACACGGCCCATGCCCCTTGATTAAAGAAAGAAAGAAGAAAGTTAAATGCATATAGCTCAACCATATTGGATGAAAAGGCGAATAAGAAACCACTGATGGCTGCACCAGTTACAAATAGGAACAATATCTTTTTCCTTCCAAACTTAGCTGTCAGATGGGAGGCAACCATATAACCTGGTATCTGCATAATGGAAGTTAAAGCCAGGAATCCTAAGCTTTGTGACATGGATAACCCTTTTTCCATTAACAATGTCGGAATCCATGTATACAATCCCCAATAACCAAATGCAAGAGTAAAGTTTACAATTGTTTGCAATGAGGTTAACTTTAGCCATTTCCCTTTAAAAATCTCAAAATAGTTGGCTTGTTTTACATTTAAAACATTTAATTTTGTATTTGGATCAAGAACAATTTGACCTTTACTTAAGTATTTAATTACTTCCCTTGCTTCCTCCTGCCTTCCTTTTCCAGCCAGCCAGTATGGAGACTCAGGTATTTTCAGTAACATAAACGCCCATAATCCACCTAAAGAACTGATAAATAGGACAACTCTCCAGCCGCCAAGAGCACCTTCAACCTCCATAAATAAAACCGTAACTCCTACAGCAATAAGGACTCCAATCGGCCATCCTGCTGATAAATAACCGCCGTATTTTCCTCTTTGTTTCACAGGAAGCATTTCCTCAAAATATGGGAAAATACAAACTAGCATTCCTGCCAATGCTAAACCTGCTAATAGCCTGCCTGCATACAACATTTCAAAATTAACAGAAAACACACTGATTAAAGAAAATAAAGTATAAAGCAATAAACTGTACATCATTGTTTTTTTACGGCCAATTTTATCCGAAATGAATCCCCATATATAAGCCCCAGGAATCATTCCTAGAAATATAGCCCCAATGATTGAACCTGTTTGTACCGCTGTTAGATTAAATTCAGCTGCAATCGCTCCACTTAGGAAGATGATAATCATCATTTCCCATGCTTCGACTACAAATGCAAAGAATAGAACCATTCCTACAAATGCGTGTCGGCTATTAAATGGCATATCCTTAAATAATTCTCCCACCTGCATAACTGACTCAGCTTTAGCTTTCAACGCAGCATTGGACATATATTTTCATCTCCCATTGAAACTGAATACTCAGCAATTTTAAAAGTTGATTCTTTAAACGAGATTTAGTTAGCTAGTCTTCCAATCTCTCAATATAAATCTTCTCTTTCCCTTCAAGCCAAATTCTTTCGCCAATTTGAACAAGCTTGTCAAATTCCGAATAATCGACTTGGGCAAAAACGTTAACAGGCTCACTGCCTTTGTGGCTTCTTGCCAGCTCAGCACCATAGTAAATGGCTAAAGCCTGCGGGAGAGCGCCTTCTTCCTCCCAATTCCAATCCCGCCAATAACACACTTCTCCAACACTTGTATAAATGGTCTGATTTTCTCTTGGTGGCAAGTCCTGTTTGTTATAGGTAAAGTTGAATTCCCTGCCTGACCATCTTGATTGAGTAGCGATACTTTCTAACGGAAGAGCATTCCAAATCCTCTCACAAGTTAATGGGGCCCTCCCCTCAAGCAAAGTTGCTGAAATCTCTCCCCCGCCTTCAAACCGAAATCTTATTCTTTTCAACGCTGCTGCACATCCTCTTAAGTTCATATTTCCAGTGAATTCTAAATTATCTGTAATATTTAGGTAAAAATGGAGGAAGGCATTCTTTTAAGAATTTCCTTCCCATTTCAACCATGAGCCCAAGGTGCATATTCTTTACTCGCTGCTTTTTTGTTTATTTTCCGGTAACATATTCATTTCTTAAATCTTTTTCGGCATCCTCAGAAGATCTTTCGGACGGATTCCCAAAGCCGCCGCCGCCACCGGTCATGACTTTGACAAT
The DNA here is from genome assembly GCF_036962035.1 of Bacillus sp. JJ1773. NCBI lineage: Bacteria > Bacillati > Bacillota > Bacilli > Caryophanales > Bacillaceae > Bacillus > Bacillus sp. JJ1773. Next base: position 20,855 of record NZ_JBALNX010000040.1, on the reverse strand, counting down.
ATCGCCTTTACGTACTTTTCTTCCGTTTACCTTCAGTAGATGTTCAACCCCTCTGCCTGAAATAATTTCTACATCAGGCTTTGCGCCAGGCAGGCCTCCAAATAATCCCCATGCTGGAGTCTTGGATCTTTCAAACCATAGAGAAACTGTCGCATCTTCACTAAGAATCTCGTATTCTCTTTCAACCCCAAGACCGCCGCGATACTGGCCGGCTCCTCCAGAGTTTTGTCTTAAACCATATTGATTGATTCTAATCGGATACTTTGACTCAAATACTTCGATTGGCAAGTTTTTGAAGTCCCCACTCACATGGTTGATCAATGCTGATTGGCCGTCTCCAGAATGGAATGCACCCCATCCTCCGGCAGTCGCTTCCACACTTAAAAATGACTCATTTGTTCTTTCATCCATTCCTGCAAATGTCACTACCATGGAATCTCCGTAATGAGCACCAGCGGCCTTATCTTTCATGACAGGGGATAGTGCTTTAATAATTAAATCAATCAATAAACCTAGCGGAGTAAAATACCAGCCGCATGGTGCAGGCTCTACTGCATGGAAGATTGTTGCTTCTGGAGCAATAACTTTCATTGTTCTAAAGTTCCCGCCAGTTACAGGAGAATTCGGACTAATTAAATCTTTAAATGCCACACGGCAGGCTGAAATCGTCTGAGCATAGCCGCAGTTCGTTTGTCCGAAGCGCTGCTTGCTAGAGCCTGTAAGATCAATCGTAATATAATCGCCCTCAACCTTTACTTGAACCTTTACAAGAATCGGTTCATCCTTGACCCCATCATTATCCAGGTATCCTTCTGCCTCATAAACGCCATCCGGAATATTGCGAATAACGCTGCGGTCCATTTCTTCTGATTGTTTAAAAATGTCATGAATACAGCGATTAATTCGGTCGATGCCAAAGCGGACAATTAATTCCTTGAATCTTTTTTCACCTGTCCGGCAGGCTGCAATTTGCGCATTTAAATCTCCCAATGCAGCTTCACGGAAACGGTTATTCGAAACAATTAAGCGGATTACATCTTCGATTGGCTTCCCTTGATCATAAATTTTAGTAGGAGGAATTCGGATACCCTCTTGATAAATACTTGTTGCATCCATTGGATACCCAGGATCTTTCGAGCCAATATCTAACCAGTGGGCACGGTTTGCTGTAAAGCCAACGAGCTCACCTTCTAAGAAGATTGGAGAGAAAACCGTAACATCATTTAAATGCGTTCCGCCAATATATGAATCATTTAAAATATACACATCTCCATCTTTATAGTTTTCAATTCCGCCGATTACGTTGGTAGTTACTTTTATACATTCATCAATGTTTCCGAGAAATATTGGCAATCCGGCAGACTGTCCTAATAGCTCTACATCGCGGTTAAAAATACAAACACTACAATCCTTCATTTCATAAATAATCGGTGAAAATGCGCTTCTCGCTAGACTTGCGTTCATTTCATCCGCAGCCGAGATAAGGGCATTCCTTACAATTTCCGTTGTAACCGGATTTTCTAAATATACTGGTGTTTGAGTGCTCATACCAAAACCTCCTGTTCAGCTGTTTCTTTAACAATTTCAATATTCTGATATTCATCAATGCGAATATAGTGTTTTGGCGGTATAACTAAAGTTGAGTTTTTATCTTCAACAACCGCTGGCCCATTGAAATAGTTTCCATAGGATAGCTCCTCAGTTGAATATACCTTTGTTTCTTCTTCAACATTATTCCAAACTACATTTCGTTTTGATGATGGCACCGCTTGTTTTTCAGATCGTTCGTCCGACTTCACATATTCTACCTTTTCAAGATCTCCAAAGGCTGTAGCACGAAGGTTCACGATCTCTATTGACCCTTTCGGATTATTATGTCCGTAAATATCTAAATGGGCTTTATGGAAGTCCTCTTCGATTTCCTTAAGATTATTTGTTTCGTTTAATATATTTACCGTATATTCCTGACCAGCATAGCGGACATCAATGCTATTTTGGAAACGAATATGCTCAGTTTGAATGTTCTGCTGATTTAACACTGCAATGCTTTCCTGTTTCATTTCCTCATATAAGGATTCAAGCTGGCTATAATTCACTTCTTCGATGCTAGATACATAGTTTCGCACTGTATCAAAGCGGATGTCTGTTTGCAGCATGCCCCATGCAGAGAATGTTCCGGATACGCTCGGTACAAATACTTTCTTCATATCCAATAGATCTGCAATTAACACAGCATGCATTGGTCCTGCGCCGCCAAATGCAACTAATGTAAAATCACGAGGATCAATTCCGCGTTTAACCGTTAATGTACGAATAGCATCTGCCATCTTCGCATTCGCAATATCACAAATTCCTTCAGCTGTTTCTTGAACAGAAAGTCCAATTTGATCTGCAACCGATTTCACTGCTTCAATCGCTGCTTGTTTATCCAGCTTGATGTCGCCGCCTAAGAAGTTATTTTCATCGATACGGCCTAGTACTAAATTTGCATCTGTCACAGTCGGCTGTTTTCCCCCTTGTCCATAACAAGCCGGTCCTGGTGAGGAGCCTGCACTTTTCGGTCCTACACGCAATCCGCCTGCCTCTACCCATGCAATGGATCCGCCTCCTGCTCCAATCGTATGAATATTAACCATAGGTGATAAAATCGGGAAGCCTTCCATATGAATTTCAGCTGTAATGTCTGGCTGTCCATCAATAATCATACTTACATCAAAACTCGTTCCTCCCATATCCACACAAATTAAGTTTGGATCGCCTGTCAGCTTTGTTAAATTCATTCCGCCAATCGTTCCGCCTACTGGTCCTGACATAAGTGTCTGCAATGGAAGACGCTGAGCAATCTTGGATGTCATAACCCCTCCATTAGACTGCATAATGTAAATATCTTTTTTGAAGCCTCTCTTCTCTACTTCCTTCTCTAAAATATTTAAGTATTTTTTTACGATAGGAGCGATATATGCATTGATAACCGTTGTACTTACACGCTCATATTCTCTCCACTCACGGGCAATATCGCTAGAAAGCGAGACCGGAATATCAAGCTCTTTTTCGATGAAGCTGCGGATTTTATCCTCGTGATCTGGATTACGGTAAGCGTGCATTAAGCACACAGCCACTGCATCATAGTTTTTATCCTTTAATTCTCCAATGATTTGGTGTAGATTGCCCTCATCTAATGGTGTCACGACAGAGCCGTCAAATGTCACTCTTTCTTGGATTTCATAAATATGCTCTCGCTCCACTAAAGTAGCTGGCTTATTGAACTGAATATTGTACATTTCAGTCCGGTTTGCCCTGCCGATTTCATACACATCTCTAAATCCTTTCGTTACTATAAGGGCTACATTTGCACCCTTTCTTTCAAGGAAAGCATTTAATCCAGATGTTGTTCCATGAACAAAGTATTCGATTTCAGATAAATCCCCTATATAATGGCTTATGGCCTCTAAAACACCTTCAGCTAGATTATGCGGAGTTGTTAAAGTTTTTTTCGTATGATAGACATTTTTCAGACGGTCAAACACAACCAAATCTGTAAAAGTACCTCCAATATCTACTCCAAGACGATAACGCGACATTTTGCTTCCTCCCTTTCGGTTTCAATACATCTTTTATGTTGTATTCCCTGTTAAAACCCTATTTGGATGTTGGCCAAAACATTAAGTATATGCAATTGACATGCATTCCTCCCTTCAAGGTTTCCTATCAATCTATTAGTTAAAAATAACTGGTGTAATTACGGATAATAAAATCGTTTCTTGATCAAGCGGATTCTCCCACATATGGGGGAGTGTGGACGGAAAGTGGACTGCTTCTCCCTCACGCAAATAATAAACATTCTGATCAACCGTAATTAATACTGCACCCTTTAGGACATAATAAAATTCTTCCCCAGGATGCCTGGCCATTTCTATATCCCTTTGATGCGGCTGCATTGTAACTTGAAAAGGCTCTATCTTTCTGTCAGTAAAATTATTGCTGAGCCGAATATAAGTAGAATCAGAGCTTTCAATCTTAAAAGATTTTTGATTTTCCTTTTTAACTGCATAATTTAAATTCTCAGGTTCCTCAAAAAAATGAATCATCTTTACACCAAAAGCATCAGCAATTTTTTTTAATGACGTAATAGCAAGTGAAGATGTTCCTCTTTCTATTTGTGATAAAAAACTTACGGAAAGGTCCGTCTTTTCACTCAGCTCTTTTAAAGTCATTCCCTGTTCAAATCGTAATTGCTTAATTTTTTCAAAAATTTCCTTCATTACTAAATCCCTTTCTATAAATGAAGAATTTTTACTGCTGCACTGTAATTGTTTATGATTCTATCATAATTCACTTTAATACAAAAGAATATTTTAAATATTTTTTATAGTTATAATTAATTGTTATTTTAGAATATTTTTGTTGTATAACTTATTCTTGTAAAGCACATAAAAAAAACGCATCATATTAGATGCGTTTCAATAGCTATCACTTTTCTTCTGCAAATCTCTTAACTATCTCCTCAATTTCAAGTAACAACTAAATCAGCATTGTTAAGAATTTCTGCATCAATGATATCCGAGGTTTGAATTGAAATATCTACTCCCACTTCATCCATGGCTTTTACAGCATTTAGGTTTAAGACATACGCCTCAATTCCTGCACTATAAACATTCCAATCATCAGCCAAATACTTCTTCCCCTAGCCCTCTGCCATTGGGCTTCGGCATGAATTGCCTGTACATAGAAAATAAATTGTTTTTTAGTCATGATTTTAACTCCGTTATTAATGAATAAATAGCAGCCAAATATATAAACCAACCAATGTGATAAATAAAGTTGGAATCGTTAAGACAATCCCCGTTTTAAAATACGTTCCCCATGAGATTTTTACACCTTTTAAGGAAAGAACATGCATCCATAATAAGGTGGCTAGAGAACCAATTGGTGTAATTTTGGGACCTAAGTCCGAACCAATGACATTGGCATAAATGAGTGCTTCTCTTATGACTCCCGTTGTATTTGTGTCTGAAATCGCTAAAGCATCAATCATCACGGTAGGCAAATTATTCATCACAGATGAAAGCAGCGCAGCAATGAATCCCATCCCGAGTGTCGCGGCAAATAATCCTTGATCGGCAGCTGATTGAATAACATCAGCTAAAACATTCGTTAACCCCACATTTCGCAAACCATAAACAACCACATACATCCCAATTGAGAAAAAGACAATAGCCCAAGGAGCCCCTTTCATGACAGTCCTTGTATTCACCGCATGGCTCCTTCTTGCCATGAATAGGAAGAAAACAGCTACAACCCCAGCAATGATAGAGACTGGAATTCCAGTAAATTCACTAGCAAAATACCCCATAAGGAGGACTGCCAGTACATACCATGACAATAGAAACATTTTTTCGTCCCGTATTGCTTCTACTGGTTTTTTTAGGTCCGATAAGTCGTAGTTCTTTGGAATGCTCTTACGAAAGAAAAGATATAATACCAAAATACTAGAAGCAAGAGAAAAGAAGTTTGGGATAATCATTCTTGATGCAAATTCATTAAATCCGATTCCAAAATAATCGGCAGAAACGATATTAACAAGATTACTAACAACTAAGGGAAGCGATGTTGTATCTGCAATGAATCCACTGGCTATGATAAACGGAAAAACCATTTTTTCATTAAATTGCAGATTTCGGACCATTGATAATACAATAGGTGTGAGGATGAGCGCAGTTCCGTCATTAGTAAATAATGCGGAAACAATAGCACCTAGAATGGTGATATATACAAACATTCTTATCCCATTTCCCTTTGCTGCTCTCGCCATATTTAAGGCGGCCCATTCAAAAAATCCTATTTCATCTAAAATAAGCGATATAATTATAATGGCAATTAACGTTAATGTGGCATTCCAAACAATTAATATCACATCTATGAAATCATGAAAGTCCACGACTCCGACAATAAGTACCAGCACAGCTCCCCCGCAAGCAGACCAGCCAATTCCTAATCCTTTCGGCTGCCAGATGACTAAGGTTAAAGTGGCTAAAAAGATTATACTTGCTATAATAATTGAAAACATCGTGAACCCCCAACTATCTCTATTTACCTCCATCAGTATATAGGCATACTCCTAGACGTTCAATATAAAATAAGCCTTTGCAGTCAATGTATTATTCAAATGAATTACTTTATTGACAGATTTTTCATTCTCTTGTATATTATATATGAGCATATATTCATATATTAATTGAGGTGTCTATAATGATTTACGATGTGTTAATTATCGGAGCTGGCCAGGCTGGCTTATCCATGGGATACTATTTAAAAAAATCATCCTTGTCCTTTCTTATTATTGATAGTCATAAGCGCATCGGTGACGTATGGAGAAATAGATATGATTCCCTTGTCTTGTTTACCCCACGTTCTTATAGTTCCTTACATGGCTTAATGATGGAGGGAGATCCAGATGGGTTTCCTACGAAGAATGAAGTAGCTGATTATTTAGAGAAGTATGCTGAAACCTTTCAATTGCCCATACAGCTTGATACAAAAGTTCAACAAGTATATAGAACAGATAAATATTTTAATATTGTTACTCAAAATTCTACTCTTCTGGCCAAGAAAGTGGTTATCGCAGCAGGTCCCTTTCACCATCCAAGAATTCCTGCTTTTTCAAAAGGGCTTCAGGGAGATGTCATACAACTACATTCTTCACAATATAAAAATCCCTTACAGCTGAAAGAAGGAAACGTTCTAGTCGTTGGGGGTGGTAATTCCGGTGCGCAAATTGCTGTTGAACTTTCCAAATCCCTTCCTACTTATCTTTCAGTAGGAGAGGCTCTGCACTTCTTCCCTTTAACCCTTACAAATAAAAGTATATTTTGGTGGCTAGATCAATTAGGGATATTAAAGGCAAACTCAACTTCTAAAATAGCAAAATGGCTTCGGAAAAAAGGCGATCCTATTTTTGGTCTGGAATTAAAAGAGAAAATTAAACTAGGGAAAGTATCTATGAAGGGAAGAACAATTGGCATCAAACAAAATGAAATCCTATTTACAGATACTTCCACTTTAAAAGCTGATAATATTATTTGGGCTACGGGTTTTGAAACTAATTTTTCCATGTTGGATTTCCCGCAGATTTTTGATGAAAAAGGAAAAGTAATTCACGAACGAGGAATATCAAATATAGACGGATTGTATTTTCTTGGCCTGCCCTGGCAGCATAGGCGAGGCTCTGCTCTTTTATTAGGGGTTGGCGATGATGCAAAGTTTTTATTCGAAAACATCATAATGGATTATTCTTGAATTAACGCAGCAATCGTGTTGCGTTTTTTCTTTTAGTATCAGTAAATAATAGATATAATCTATGTATTAATCATTCGATCAAATATTACTTTTAATAGGAGATACATTATGGACTTGAGAGAACGGTATGAAATACTTTTTAATAAAATGAATCAATACAATTCGGGTGATATCGGTATAACGCGTGTTGCCTACACGAATGAAGAGCAGGCGGGTACCCATGCCTTCATGAGGCTTTGTATGGATGAAAAATTAGATGTTCGCCTTGACCCTTGCGGAAACTTAATTGCAAGAAGGGAAGGAAAAATAAAGGGCCTTCCACCAGTTGTGATCGGATCTCACTTAGATACTGTGTATCAAGGCGGAAAATATGACGGTTTAGTTGGAGTGACAGCTGGGTTGGAGGTAATTTCGCGATTAAATGATAAGGGAGTCGTGACAGATCATCCGATTGAAGTCGTTTCTTTCGCTTGTGAGGAATCCTCCCGATTTGGCGTTTCTACTTTTGGGAGTAAGGCAATGGCTGGACTCCTAGATAAAGAAAAATACAGGCATCTGAAAGACCGCGATGGCCTTACGATGGAAAAAGCATTAGCCCTATGTGCCCTTGATTTTAATAGTATTGATGAAGCAAGCAGAGCAAACGAAGAATTCAAGGCATATTTCGAGCTGCATGTGGAGCAAGGTCCCGTTCTCATTAATAATCAGAAAAAAATTGGGATTGTAACTGGGATCGCAGCACCAGCTAGACTTCTTCTAAAAATTTATGGAAAGGCCTCACATTCAGGTACAACCCCAATGAATATGAGAAAGGACGCTCTCCTCGGTGCTTCCGAAATTGCCTTAGAGCTTGAAAAAGCGGCAATGCTTGAACAAGCGTACGGAACTGTTGGAACAGTTGGCGTTTTGGATATTCCTTCAGGAGCGATGAATGTCGTTCCAGGTGAGGTTGAGCTTAAGATTGACATTCGATCTACGTCTACCGAATCAAGAGAACGTGTGTTAAACCATGTCTATGAAACGATTGCCTCAGTAAAAGCAAATAGACAGCTCGAGATCGAAACTAATGTTATTAGTTTAGAGGAGCCAGTTATTCTTTCTGGAGAACTTGTTGAAGAAGTTAGGAACATTTGTGATCGCAGAAATTTATCATACGAAGTCATGCAGAGCGGGGCTGGCCATGATGCGATGAACATGACAAGACTTGGTCCAGTTGGGCTGATCTTTGTACCATCTGTTGATGGATTAAGTCATCATCCAGATGAATACACAGATTTAGACGACATTTTACTTGGAATTGATGTTTTAGAAGAGGCTGTTATACAATATGCGAAAGCGTAACTCATGCCCTAACATATAGCTGAGTACTCAGGAAAAACGAAGGTGTTAGCCAAGTCTTTGGAATGATGCCTTCGTTTTATTTTATTTTTGTTCGTTCTGAGCATTTTGTAAACTACTTTAGTTAATAACACTTACTATGAGACTTTCATGGTTAGCATTTTCGTACTAGCTAAAACCCTTACCATGAAGCGCTCATAGCTAGTGTTTTCATACCATCACCATGAGGCTCTCATGATTATCATTTTCATACTATCCTATCTAAAACCCTCACTATGTAGCGTTCATAGGTAGCATTTTCATACTCACCCAACTAAAACCCTTACCATGAAGCATTTATTGTTAGCATTTTCAAGCTCCTCCTACCAAAACCCTCACCATGAATTGCGTTTTCCTTTAATAACACCAAAAACTGGAAGCATGAGTATATCACCGTTACCTATTCCATTCATTTCCAGTATCATCTAAATGACCATTTCTCTTCTTTTTTGGTATACTGTATATCGTTAATTCACACACAAATACTTTCCGAAGAATCTCTACTAGAATGGACGTGAATCTTTAAAATGAAAACAGTTATTTACAAAGAGGAAGCCGGCTATGCGCTTAAAGCGGATTTCCATGAACCGGATCGTGAAAATGCTCCTGTTGTCGTATATATACATGGGGGCGGCCTCCTATGGGGTACAAGAAAAGAACTTTCTGCTGAAATGATACAGCTTTATACAAATAATGGCTTTGCCGTGTTCTCTATTGATTACAGACTTGCTCCTGAAACAAAACTATCGGGCATCCTTGATGATATCCAAGATGCGCTGAACTGGATAAAATCTGAAGGACCTAATCAATTCTCAATTGATCCGGATAGAATAGCCGTAATCGGCGGATCAGCAGGCGGATTTCTAGCACTGTCTACCGGTACACTTTCAAACAAGCCGCGTGCAATCGTATCCTTCTACGGATATGGAGATATAGGCGCTAATTGGGCTACAACCCCTAACAGCTACTACCTCCAAAAAGATAGAGTACCAAAAGAGATTGCCGATCAGCTTGTATCTAATCAAATAATTACAGAAGCTTCTGTTCAACCCCGGTTCCTTCTATATTTATATGCACGACAAACTGGGGATTGGATTCAAGAAGTAACTGGAATTAACCCGCAAATGAACGAAGAAACGATTCAAAAGTATTCTCCCATTTACAATATTGATGCGGATTACCCGCCTACTTTATTCTTACATGGAACGAAAGATGTAGACGTCCCTTACGAACAATCTGTTTTAATGAGCGAAGCCCTATCAAAAGCAAGCGTTGAAAGCAAATTAATTACCATCCCTAATGGAGAGCATGTATTCGATAAGGATTTCCATAACCCAACTGTCCAAGATGCACTTAAAGAAGTCATAGAATTCCTGAAATCCCATTTATCTTAGTAAATTAATTCTTTTCCTTCTCCCTATTGGAATGATGGAGAAGGATTTTTTTTAAAAAAAATACTTTTTTCCTCCCAAAAAGCGATTTAGGAATCAAGGCTACAAATGTCTCCCATATATTTTACAGAGAGAAGCTATTTTATTAGGACTTTTGTCCTGATTAAGCTACCAAATTTATGTAAAAGATGAAGGAAAATGTCTTTTTCTTAGAACCTTTGTCGAATCTATTTCGAAATATGAAATATCTCCTATAATAAAGGTATACTTGAAAACATTAGTAGGAGAAGATGAAGATGAACAAGTATTCATTAGAGAAATTAGTCCTTAAGCGCATTAATATAATGAGAAAAGAAATGATCCGAATTGCACATGAAACCGGAATGAATAGTGTTGAAACGATAAATTATAGCCAAAAGCTAGACCGTTTAATATACCTTCACCTTTTGCATTTTTCATTAAGTGATCGTACTATCCATAGAGGTCATTCAGCTAGTTAATCAACCTATAATTCTTACTAAATTGGGGCTAGAAGATCTAGCTCTTTTTTCTATTTTATAGAAGTTAAATTTATGAAATCCCTCTAACTAGTCCATACTGAATACAGATTCTTTTTTAGGGGTGTCATATTTTGTCATACAATTTATTTACTAGCTTTGCGCGTTTACCGCTAATATTTCGAGTATTAATTATTTCACTTACGCTGATTTTTACATTTGGAACGATAATTCACTTATTAGAACCAGACCAATTTAAAACTATTTTCGAAGGTATTTGGTGGGCTGTAGTCACAGCAGCTACAGTTGGCTATGGAGATTTTGCACCGAAGACAGTTTTTGGGAGACTTGCCGGGATTGCTTTAATCATGATCGGAGCTGGATTTTTAGCCACCTATTTTGTCACACTAGCCACTGTTGCAGTAACAAGACAGAATGATTTAATTGAAGGGAAGCTTGCTTTCAAAGGGAAAAAACATCTAATTATTATCGGGTGGAATGAACGTTCACGTGAAATTCTTCAGGCACTTTGTAAAAATCATAAAGAAATGGCGATCACCTTAATTGATGAGTCACTCGAAAAAAACCCATTGCCTGACAGAAATGTGCATTTTATTCAAGGCCGTTCAAACGTTGATGATGTGCTGTTAAAAGCAAATATATTAGAAGCAAGTAAAGTGATTATAACCGCTGACCCAAACAAGGGCGAGCTTCATGCTGACATGGGCTCCATCTTAACCTTGCTTGCTGTAAAAGGGCTTAAACCTCATGTCCCCTGCATCGTTGAAATTCTAACATTAGAGCAAGTTGCCAACGCGAAAAGAGCTGGGGCCGATGAGGTTGTCCAAACAAATATTTTAACAAGCTTTGTGATGATTAATAGCATCTTTTCACAGGAGCTGGTAACATCCTTTTTGGACTTATTACGGCAGATGGATAACCGAAAATTAACGTTTCAGCAGGCTTCAACAGACATATTGGACATGTCCTATATGGAACTTAGTCAATTACTCATTAAAGACGGAATTCTGTTGCTCGGAGTAAAAAGAGGGGAGGAAACGCTATTAAATCCTCCAGCCCCCTTTCATATTCACGAAAATGATCAATTGATTATCATTACGAATTAACCATTCAAGAGCACTGCTTCCAATTCTTTGACAAGCGCTTTCCCATGATCCATGAATTTCTCCGGGAGTTCAGCATCCTTTTCGATTGGCTCCGAGAATTGGTTAAATGATCCAGATATGACCGCTGTATGCGCATGGTCGTCCAAACCATCCTCATATAGGTGTGAGAGCAAAAACGGTCGCCTAAGCTCGACTGTACATCCTCTCGCATCAAGCTGCCCGTCTATTGCCATAAAGGGAAGCCTTAAAAATTGATAGCCCTCCTTGTTATCGACCTTATAATCAAAATAGCCTTTTTCATAATCCCAATTGCCGCCAATTGAATAGCCGATTGGTTTTAACTTCTGTTCTAATTTATACAAATCAAAGCTTTTACCCTCTAATTCTGAAGGAATTTCAATCATTTAGGATATCTCCTTTCCATTCTTTTAAATAGTTTCCCCGAAAATAAAGGTTTCATTAAAAAAAGAGTGCTCGTTTAAACGAACACTCCTTTTTTATCTAAGCCGCTTTTCTAGCTCTTCCTTCTTGTCTTCAAACCCTGGTTTTCCTAAAAGAGCAAACATATTTACTTTATAAGCCTCTACACCTGGCTGATCGAAAGGGTTGACACCTAATAAATAGCCGCTCATCGCACAGGCTTTTTCAAAGAAATATACGAGATAGCCAAAGGTAAAGGCATCTAATTTAGGAATGGATAAGACTAGATTTGGCACACCGCCATCAGTATGCGCTAGTACAGCCCCTTCAAACGCCTTATTGTTGACAAAGTCCACCGTTTTTCCAGCTAAATAATTTAGATCATCTAAGTCATTATCTGCCTTTTCAATGATTAACTCTTGACGTGGTTTATCAACCTTCATAACTGTCGCAAACAGGTTCCTTCGTCCATCTTGAATATATTGACCAATAGAATGCAGATCCGTTGAGAAATTGGCCGAGGATGGGTAGATTCCTTTTAAGTCCTTTCCTTCACTTTCACCGAATAACTGCTTCCACCATTCTGAAAAGGATTGTAAAGCTGGCTCATAGTTAATGAGCATTTCTGTCGTCTTTCCTTTGTTGTATAAAATATGGCGAATTGCTGCATATTGATAGGCTATATTTTCAAGCAACTCTGAACTGCTCAGCTCTTCCCGGGCAAGGGCAGCACCCTTCAACATTTCCCCAATATCGGCACCGCTAACAGCTATTGGCAATAAACCCACTGCTGTTAATACCGAGTATCGGCCGCCAATATCATCAGGAACAACAAATGTTTCATAGCCTTCTTCGTCTGCAAGTGTTTTTAGGGCCCCTCTTTCCCTATCTGTTGTTGCATAAATTCTCCTGCGTGCTTCCTCTAAACCATATAGCTCCTCCAATCGCTTGCGAAAAATCCGAAAGGCAATGGCTGGTTCAGTCGTTGTACCTGATTTAGAGATAACGTTTATGGAGAAGTCCTTCCCATCAAGAAAGTCAATCACATCTTTCATGTAAGAAGAGCTTAAATTATTGCCGACAAAAATTATTTGCGGAGTTCCTCTTTTTTCCTTTGACAGTGCATTATAAAAGCTATGATTTAACATTTCAATTGCTGCACGGGCACCTAAGTAAGAACCCCCAATACCAATAACGAGCAAAACATCAGAATCTCCAATAATTTTTTCAGCTGATTGTTTTATCCGAGAAAATTCTTGTTTATCATATTGAATAGGGTAATCCATCCAACCTAAAAATTCATTTCCCTGTCCAGTATTCTCATGCAAAGAGTGATGAGCAACCTTTACCGCATCTTGCATATATGTAAGCTCATGGTCACTGAAAAATGCAAATGCCTTTGAGTAATCAAAACGAACATATGTCATGTCTGATCCTCCAATTATGTAATTTCATAAAAACATACCGGATTACTTTCAGTATCTATTTTATTCTACTAAACTTTAACGGAAAGCAGGCGTATAATCAAGAAACATCCGTTAGTAATATATCTACTTTTATTTACATTTTATGAGCTGTCAAAGTGAAAAATGTCGAAAATAGCGACCTATCTAAAGACGCAAAAAATCCTTGCACATAAGTACAAGGATTTTTTGTTCTATCATTGTAGACGGAAAAACGAAATCATATTCTAGTTGGAGCGAACAACAGAATAGTCTATTATTATTATTAGTTTTATTGTTTTTTATATTCCATCTATAATCAGAGTTTGGATTAGCTTAAAATTTTGTTAATACGTTCAATTGCCCAATCTAACTCTTCCTCTGTAATTACAAGTGGAGGTGCAAAGCGAATGACTGTATCATGTGTTTCTTTACATAATAAGCCTTCTTCCTTTAAAGCCTCACAATATTTGCGAGCTGGTTCAGTTAATTCAACACCAATAAATAAGCCACGTCCACGAACATCTTTAATTATCGGATTTTTGATTTCTTTTAACTTGTTAACGAAGTACTCACCAAGCTTCAAAGAACGCTCAGCTAAGTTTTCCTCAACAAGAACCTCCATAGCAGCAATAGATACAGCACAAGCCATTGGATTTCCGCCAAATGTTGAGCCGTGAGATCCTGGATTGAATACACCTAGAACTTCCTTATTTGCAACAACACAGGAGATCGGGAAAACTCCGCCGCCTAATGCCTTTCCTAGGATGTACATATCTGGATCTACATCTTCCCATTCACAAGCAAACATTTTACCAGTACGCGCTAGACCTGCTTGAATTTCATCAGCAATGAATAATATATTGTTTTCTTTACATGTTTCGTATGCAGCTTTCATGAAGCCTTCTTCAGGAATAATGATTCCAGCTTCCCCTTGGATTGGCTCAATTAAGAATGCCGCAGTATTTTCCGTGATTGCCGCTTTCAATGCTTCTAGATCTCCGTATGGAATTAATTTAATACCTGGAAGCATTGGACCAAATCCGCGCTTATATTCCGCTTCTGAAGAAAGAGAAACAGCTGTCATTGTACGTCCGTGGAAATTTCCAACACATGCAATGATCTCTGCTTGATTTTCAGCTACACCTTTTACATCGTATGCCCAGCGGCGAGCAGCTTTAAATGCTGTTTCAACCGCTTCAGCACCCGTATTCATAGGAAGAGCCATTTCTTTATTTGTTAGCTTACAAATCATTTCATACCATGGACCAAGCTGATCATTATGGAATGCACGAGAGGTAAGGGTTACACGATCTGCTTGATCTTTTAATGCTTGAATAATTTTCGGATGTCTATGTCCTTGGTTTACTGCCGAGTAAGCACTTAACATATCCATGTATTTATTGCCTTCAGGATCCTCAACCCATACACCTTCAGCCTTTGAAATGACGATTGGCAGCGGATGATAGTTCTTTGCACCATATTTCTCAGTTTGTTCAATCAATGAATTTGTATTTGTTAATGCTGTCATGAATACATTCCTCCTAATGTCCGAGTAATCCCTTTCATTGTACCGTTAAGCTGTTACACTTTAAACCCTGAAAGGAAATTTTTTAATACATTTCTGATGTAGTTTTTGCTTGCATATGAAGAAGCAGATAATCAGGTCCGCCTGCTTTAGAGTCAGTTCCTGACATGTTGAATCCGCCGAATGGCTGGTAGCCTACAATAGCACCTGTACAGCCGCGGTTAAAATATAGGTTTCCAACATGGAAATCTTCACGAGCTTTTTCTTGGTTCAAACGGTTATTGGTAATAACTGCACCCGTTAAGCCGTATTCTGTGTTGTTAGCAATGTCAATCGCTTCATCGAAATCTTTAGCTTTTGTAAAGCCAACAACAGGTCCAAAGATTTCTTCCTTCATGATGCGAGATTCTGGTGAAAGGTCAGCGAATACGGTCGGTTTAATGAAGTAGCCTTTCGAATCGTCACCTTCTCCGCCTGCCATTAGCTTACCTTCCTGCTTGCCGATTTCGATATAGCTCATAATTTTATTATAAGCGCTTTGATCGATCACCGTTGCCATGTAGTTGTTTGGATCAGTTGGATCCCCTTGTGTTAATTGATTTGTTAATTCAACGACACGGTTTAATACTTGATCGTATACATCTTCTACAACTACTGCACGAGAGCATGCTGAACATTTTTGTCCGGAGAATCCGAACGCAGAAGCAACGATAGATGTCGCAGCTAGTTCAAGATCTGCTTCTTTATCGACAACAATCGTGTCTTTTCCGCCCATTTCTGCGATTAAACGCTTCATCCAAATTTGACCTTCATTCAGCTTAGATGAACGTTCGAAAATACGCAGACCAACGTCACGAGAACCTGTGAAGCTGATGAAACGAGTGTCTTTATGGTCAACTAAGTAGTCGCCCACTTCTGCACCGCTTCCTGGAACGAAGTTAAGAACACCTGCTGGAAGTCCTGCCTCTTCCATGACTTCAACGAATTTCGCTGCAACAATTGGTGTTGTTGAAGCTGGTTTTAATAATACAGTGTTTCCTGTTACGATTGCTGCAACTGTCGTACCAGCCATAATCGCTAACGGGAAATTCCAAGGAGAGATAATGATTCCCACTCCTAATGGAATGTAGTCATAACGGTTATATTCGTTTGGACGGCTGTTTACTGGAACACCATCTTTAATACGCAGCATTTGACGTGCGTAATATTCTAAGAAATCAATCGCTTCTGCAGTATCTGCATCTGCCTCATTCCATGGCTTTCCTGCTTCTTTTGTTAAAAGAGCAGAGAATTCATGCTTGCGGCGGCGGATAATCGCAGCTGCTTTGAAAAGAACGTCCGCACGAATTTCCGGCTTTACCTTTTTCCATGTTTTGAACGCTTCAACAGCAGCCTGCATGGCTTTTTCGGCTAATTCTTGGCTTGCCTTGGATACACGACCAATCACTTCTTCTTTATTTGCGGGATTATAAGAAACAATTTTTTCCTCAGTAGAAATACGCTCTCCACCAATGACTAAATCGTAGTCTTTTCCTAAATAGCCTTCAACCGTTTTTAAGCCTGTTAGATATGCCTCACGGTTTTCGTCTAACTTAAAATTTGTGAATGGCTCATGTTTGTATGCTTGTACCATGATTCCTTCCCCCTTAGCACTTTTTCATTACATCCATATATCATTGCAAGATATGTGCCAAATATGTATACCGCGTCAAATGTTGTTTTTTCTTTCTTAACAGCAAAATTATTTTGCATTTTGATCTCTCAACACCTGTTAAGGAGCAAAAAAACATTGCACCCCTTCCATTCTTTACATAAAATGAAGGAAAGAATGATGAAGGAGCAAGACAATGAATAATCCAAATTTCGCTCAAATGAAATTAATTAATACGTTTTTCCAACAGATACTTAAAGAAATAGATATCGGAGTCCACGTTGTTGATCACGAAGGCAAAACGATAATTTATAATAAAAAAATGGCTGAAATGGAGGGAATGGATTACTCAGATGTCCTCGATAAGGAGCTATTGGATGTATTCTCCTTTCATAAGGATGAGGCTAGCACCCTTTTGAGAGCTTTAACTCACGGGGAGAAAATCATTAATGCTAAGCAAACTTATTTTAATAATAAAGGGCAGGAAATAACAACGATTAATAACACCTTCCCCGTTTCGGAGGAAGGCGTTCGAATTGGCGCCATGGAAATTGCCCGCGATGTGACAAAACTAGAAAAGCTGATTAGAGAAAATATGAATAAAAAAGGAAACACCCGCTACACATTTGATAGCATTATCGGAATCAGTGAAGAAATTAAGAATGTGATCGAGGCGAGCAAGAGAGCGACCCGCACTAGTTCATCAATTCTTATCGTTGGTGATACAGGAACAGGAAAAGAGCTATTCGCACAAAGCATTCATAATGGAAGCAATCGATCTTCAAAGCCCTTTATCTCTCAGAACTGTGCTGCCTTGCCTGATAGCTTGATTGAGGGGCTGTTATTCGGGACAAAGAAAGGGGCTTTTACAGGTGCGATTGAACGTCCAGGTCTTTTCGAACAGGCGGAAGGCGGAACATTGCTGCTTGACGAAATCAATTCTCTAAATCCAGCCTTGCAGGCGAAGCTTTTAAGGGTTTTACAGGAACGAATGGTTAGACGAATTGGAGACACAAAAGATCGTAAGGTAGACGTCCGGATCATTGCTACTATAAACGAGGATCCTATCGATGCGATCTCCGATGGAAGACTGCGAAAAGACCTATATTACAGATTGAGCGTTGTTTCTTTATTCATCCCTCCTTTGCGGGATAGAAGGAAGGATATTCAAGATCTTGTCCGTTTCTTTATTGAAAAATACAATCACCTTTTTGGCATGAAGGTTCAAGGGATTGACGATCATGTTTTAAGTGTATTTGAACAGTATGATTGGCCTGGAAATGTACGGGAACTAGAGCATGTTATAGAAGGTGCGATGAATTTAATTGTTCATGAGGAGCACATTGGTTATCTTCATTTGCCGATCCATTTCCGCAATAAGCCGCAATTTAAAAATGATATTTTTACACCGATCAGCCTAACACATCATCAGAATGAATCAAGCAGTCAATTTAAGTCCTTGGAAGATTATATGGATGAAGCAGAAAAAAGCTATTTAGAAAAAGTGTTACAGCTTCATCAATATAATATTACCCAAGCCGCAAAATCTCTTTGCATGAGCCGGCAAAATCTGCAATATCGGCTTAAAAAGCACCAGATTAGGAAAGAGGAAGCCAAGGGAATATAAAAAACTCGCCGATTGGCGAGTTTTTGTTCTTCATTGATATAGAATATCGTCTTTAAGCGTATTGACTTTATTTAAAGCCTGGGCGATATCTTCATCACCAACCCCAAAATGAGCGAGAGCCTCTCCCAGATGTGTGGCAATGGCATCAAAATGCTCGGGCTGCAGATTCATCCCTTTATGAGCCTTTGCCATCGAATTTCCCGAATATTGATTAGGTCCACCTAAGGCAAAGCTAATAAACTTCGTTTGATGTCGGCGCTGCTTTTCCATATCTGTATTCTCAAAAAATTGGTTTACCGTTGGATCCTTTAGGACTAATTCAGAATAAAAGTAGTCGACAACCTTTACAATTGCCTCTTCACCGCCGACTTTTTCATAAAGTGTTTGTTCTGCCATGTGAAATTCCCCCTTCTTACTAATAACAAGAGTTATTATTCGATAGAGATTAAGCAAGTATTCAGGTTCCCTTTGACCAAAAAAAGTAAAAAACCGAGCTAAGCCCGGTTTCCATTCTTATTTCTTAATCAAATCTTCACGTTGAGATTGGTCAATCCACTCTTGAAGTTTATCCTTAAGTGTATTAAATCCTTGTGCCGTATCGTTTTCCACATGGATTGGAGCCACTGGGCGAGGTTTACGCGGCTTTTTCGCTTTTACTTCAGCCTCGACTGGCGCTTCTTGTGTAGCACGGATCGATAATCCAATTTTTCCTGATGCCTCATCAACAGATAAAACTTTAACTTCTACTTCATCTCCAACTTTAAGATGTTCATTAATATCCTTAACAAATCCATGAGTAACCTCAGAAATATGAACAAGCCCTTGAGTAGTCTCATTCAGCGCAACGAACGCACCATACGGTTGAACTCCTGTCACCTTACCTTTAATAACACTGCCTACTTCGATTTTTTCAGACATGGAAACACTCCTAATTTCTATTAATTTTTATCCTTTTTATTCGCAATTAAAAATTATACCACAGTTCAAGCCTTTTTTCAAAAAGTAATTAATTCGGTCTTGATATTCTCTATTTTGCTCGTAATTAATATTATTATTTAATCTAAACAGGCAAGTTTTATTGGATAAGATGTTTTTTGTGATTTGATGTTTGAAAGCAAGGCTTGTTGGGCATGATGGTCTTAAAGACTTTCTAGTATTCCCCCTTTTTGAAGTGACAATCCTTTGGGTTGTCCTTTTTTTGTTTGGTTGATTTCAATTCCTTCGGTGAAAATAAGGTATACTGACATTGAGGGGATATACATGGAGAATACTATGGAAAAACAAGACGTACATATAAATGGAAATCATATTTACTATGAAAGCTTTCAGCGACACTCATCCTCAAAGAAAACCGTTGTCCTGCTGCACGGCTTTCTATCCTCAAGCTTTAGCTTCCGGAGGCTTATCCCATATTTAATAAATGAATATAATGTCATTTCTATTGACTTACCCCCATTTGGGCAAAGCGGAAAATCCCGCCGTTACAAATATTCATATAAAAATATGGCGATGACCGTTATACAGCTCATTGAAAGTATACAATTAAATAAAATCATATTACTTGGCCATTCTATGGGTGGACAAATTTCCTTATACATCGCTCATTTACGTCCAGATCTAATTGATAAAGTGGTACTTCTTTGCAGCTCAGGCTATTTAAAAAAATCAAAGCTCCAGCTTGTTCTTGCGACTTATCTTCCATTTTCTCACCTATTCGTTAAGAGGTGGCTGGAGCGTTCAGGATTAGAAAATAATTTACGGCTCGTTGTTTACAACCAATCTATAATCGATGAAGAAATGGCAGAAGGATATTTAGCCCCATTTTTAAAAGACGATATATTCTTAGCCCTGGCAAAGCTAATCCGTGACCGCGAGGGAGATTTGTCTGCAGATATCTTAAAAGAAATTCAAGTACCCTGCTTATTAATTTGGGGAGAGCAGGATAAAGTAGTTCCACTGCAAATAGGCAAACAGCTGCAACAGGATCTAAATAATTCGAAGCTCATTGTTTTAAAAGAAACCGGCCACCTCCTTCCAGAGGAAAGACCGGAGGAGGTTTTCCAATATATAAAGGAATTTAATAAGAAAGGGTGAATCTGCAAAAGAGTCACCCTTCTCTAAATTGTACACACTCCATCATCTTTAATAGCCAGAAGTTTACGAGCGACTTCTGAGCATTCCTCAATGGCTAGAAGCTTTTCAAAGGAAAATTCAAAAATGGCCTGAATTTTTCTAGCTAGCTTATTCTGATCATCTAAATCATGGACTGCCTGAACAATATCAGCAATTTCCGTTTCATAATTGCCTGCACCCATTCCAAAAGGATCCCACTCATTTATTGTATTGACGAGCTGTATGTTTAATTGTTGAATTTGCATATTATCACCTTTCCGCAGATTAACGGGCTGTAAGACCCCACTTTAAAAAGTTTGAGGAAAAAAGAAACCTATTCAGGTGACTAACAGCCCGTAAAAGCCCTATTATAGGAACACAGACTAA
>NZ_JBALNX010000004.1:3114-4733 GCF_036962035.1 Bacillus sp. JJ1773 | reverse complement strand
TTATGAGCTAATCAACTCACAATTTATTGGAGAGTTTGATCCTGGCTCAGGACGAACGCTGGCGGCGTGCCTAATACATGCAAGTCGAGCGAACTTGCGGGAGCTTGCTCCCAAAAGTTAGCGGCGGACGGGTGAGTAACACGTGGGCAACCTGCCTGTAAGACTGGGATAACTTCGGGAAACCGGAGCTAATACCGGATAATTCTTTTCTACTCATGTAGGAAAGCTGAAAGATGGCTTCGGCTATCACTTACAGATGGGCCCGCGGCGCATTAGCTAGTTGGTGAGGTAACGGCTCACCAAGGCAACGATGCGTAGCCGACCTGAGAGGGTGATCGGCCACACTGGGACTGAGACACGGCCCAGACTCCTACGGGAGGCAGCAGTAGGGAATCTTCCGCAATGGACGAAAGTCTGACGGAGCAACGCCGCGTGAGTGATGAAGGTTTTCGGATCGTAAAACTCTGTTGTTAGGGAAGAACAAGTACCGTTCGAATAGGGCGGTACCTTGACGGTACCTAACCAGAAAGCCACGGCTAACTACGTGCCAGCAGCCGCGGTAATACGTAGGTGGCAAGCGTTGTCCGGAATTATTGGGCGTAAAGCGCGCGCAGGCGGTCCTTTAAGTCTGATGTGAAAGCCCACGGCTCAACCGTGGAGGGTCATTGGAAACTGGGGGACTTGAGTGCAGAAGAGGAGAGTGGAATTCCACGTGTAGCGGTGAAATGCGTAGAGATGTGGAGGAACACCAGTGGCGAAGGCGACTCTCTGGTCTGTAACTGACGCTGAGGCGCGAAAGCGTGGGGAGCGAACAGGATTAGATACCCTGGTAGTCCACGCCGTAAACGATGAGTGCTAAGTGTTAGAGGGTTTCCGCCCTTTAGTGCTGCAGCAAACGCATTAAGCACTCCGCCTGGGGAGTACGGCCGCAAGGCTGAAACTCAAAGGAATTGACGGGGGCCCGCACAAGCGGTGGAGCATGTGGTTTAATTCGAAGCAACGCGAAGAACCTTACCAGGTCTTGACATCCTCTGACAATCCTAGAGATAGGACTTTCCCCTTCGGGGGACAGAGTGACAGGTGGTGCATGGTTGTCGTCAGCTCGTGTCGTGAGATGTTGGGTTAAGTCCCGCAACGAGCGCAACCCTTGATCTTAGTTGCCAGCATTCAGTTGGGCACTCTAAGGTGACTGCCGGTGACAAACCGGAGGAAGGTGGGGATGACGTCAAATCATCATGCCCCTTATGACCTGGGCTACACACGTGCTACAATGGATGGTACAAAGGGCTGCAAGACCGCGAGGTTTAGCCAATCCCATAAAACCATTCTCAGTTCGGATTGCAGGCTGCAACTCGCCTGCATGAAGCCGGAATCGCTAGTAATCGCGGATCAGCATGCCGCGGTGAATACGTTCCCGGGCCTTGTACACACCGCCCGTCACACCACGAGAGTTTGTAACACCCGAAGTCGGTGGGGTAACCGTAAGGAGCCAGCCGCCTAAGGTGGGACAGATGATTGGGGTGAAGTCGTAACAAGGTAGCCGTATCGGAAGGTGCGGCTGGATCACCTCCTTTCTAAGGAAGAATTGAAGTACTTGATACTTCAATAAATAGACGTTT
>NZ_JBALNX010000004.1:0-2996 GCF_036962035.1 Bacillus sp. JJ1773 | reverse complement strand
GGTTAAGTTAATAAGGGCGCACGGTGAATGCCTTGGCACTAGGAGCCGATGAAGGACGGGACTAACACCGATATGCTTCGGGGAGCTGTAAGTAAGCTTTGATCCGGAGATTTCCGAATGGGGGAACCCACTGTTCGTAATGGAACAGTATCTTTACCTGAATACATAGGGTATTGAAGGCAGACCCGGGGAACTGAAACATCTAAGTACCCGGAGGAAGAGAAAGCAAACGCGATTCCCTGAGTAGCGGCGAGCGAAACGGGATTAGCCCAAACCAAGAGGCTTGCCTCTTGGGGTTGTAGGACACTCTACACGGAGTTACAAAGGAACGAGGTAAATGAACAGGTCTGGAAAGGCCGGCCATAGAAGGTAAAAGCCCTGTAGTTGAAACTTCGTTCCCTCCAGAGTGGATCCTGAGTACGGCGGGACACGTGAAATCCCGTCGGAAGCAGGGAGGACCATCTCCCAAGGCTAAATACTCCCTAGTGACCGATAGTGAACCAGTACCGTGAGGGAAAGGTGAAAAGCACCCCGGAAGGGGAGTGAAATAGTTCCTGAAACCGTGTGCCTACAAGTAGTCAGAGCCCTTTAACGGGTGATGGCGTGCCTTTTGTAGAATGAACCGGCGAGTTACGATTACATGCGAGGTTAAGTTGAATAGACGGAGCCGCAGCGAAAGCGAGTCTGAATAGGGCGTATTAGTATGTGGTCGTAGACCCGAAACCAGGTGACCTACCCATGTCCAGGTTGAAGTCCAGGTAACACTGGATGGAGGACCGAACCCACGCACGTTGAAAAGTGCGGGGATGAGGTGTGGGTAGCGGAGAAATTCCAATCGAACTTGGAGATAGCTGGTTCTCTCCGAAATAGCTTTAGGGCTAGCCTCATGTTGTTAGAATCTTGGAGGTAGAGCACTGTTTGGACTAGGGGCCCTCATCGGGTTACCGAATTCAGACAAACTCCGAATGCCAAAGATTTATCCATGGGAGTCAGACTGCGAGTGATAAGATCCGTAGTCAAGAGGGAAACAGCCCAGACCACCAGTTAAGGTCCCAAAGTATACGTTAAGTGGAAAAGGATGTGGAGTTGCTTAGACAACCAGGATGTTGGCTTAGAAGCAGCCACCATTTAAAGAGTGCGTAATAGCTCACTGGTCGAGTGACTCTGCGCCGAAAATGTACCGGGGCTAAACGTATCACCGAAGCTGTGGATTGACATCTGCGATGTCAGTGGTAGGAGAGCGTTCTAAGGGCGTTGAAGCTAGACCGTAAGGACTGGTGGAGCGCTTAGAAGTGAGAATGCCGGTATGAGTAGCGAAAGATGGGTGAGAATCCCATCCACCGAATGCCTAAGGTTTCCTGAGGAAGGCTCGTCCGCTCAGGGTTAGTCGGGGCCTAAGCCGAGGCTGAAAAGCGTAGGCGATGGACAACAGGTTGATATTCCTGTACCACCTCTTTACCGTTTGAGCAATGGGGGGACGCAGGAGGATAGGGTAAGCGCGCTGCTGGAATAGCGCGTCCAAGCAGTTAGGCTGCAAGCGAGGCAAATCCCGCTTGCGTGAAGGCTGAGCTGTGACGGCGAGGGAAATATAGTACCGAAGTTCCTGAATCCACACTGCCAAGAAAAGCCTCTAGCGAGGGAAAAGGTGCCCGTACCGCAAACCGACACAGGTAGGCGAGGAGAGAATCCTAAGGTGAGCGAGAGAACTCTCGTTAAGGAACTCGGCAAAATCACCCCGTAACTTCGGGAGAAGGGGTGCTCATTTGGGTGAATAGCCCGGATGAGCCGCAGTGAATAGGCCCAGGCGACTGTTTAGCAAAAACACAGGTCTCTGCGAAGCCGCAAGGCGAAGTATAGGGGCTGACGCCTGCCCGGTGCTGGAAGGTTAAGAGGAGGGGTTAGCGCAAGCGAAGCTCTGAATTGAAGCCCCAGTAAACGGCGGCCGTAACTATAACGGTCCTAAGGTAGCGAAATTCCTTGTCGGGTAAGTTCCGACCCGCACGAAAGGCGTAACGATCTGGGCACTGTCTCAACGAGAGACTCGGTGAAATTATAGTACCTGTGAAGATGCAGGTTACCCGCGACAGGACGGAAAGACCCCGTGGAGCTTTACTGTAGCCTGATATTGAATTTCGGTACAGCTTGTACAGGATAGGTAGGAGCCTTGGAAGCCGGAGCGCCAGCTTCGGTGGAGGCATCGGTGGGATACTACCCTGGCTGTATTGAAATTCTAACCCGCGCCCCTGATCGGGGCGGGAGACAGTGTCAGGTGGGCAGTTTGACTGGGGCGGTCGCCTCCTAAAGAGTAACGGAGGCGCCCAAAGGTTCCCTCAGAATGGTTGGAAATCATTCGAAGAGTGTAAAGGCATAAGGGAGCTTGACTGCGAGACCTACAAGTCGAGCAGGGACGAAAGTCGGGCTTAGTGATCCGGTGGTTCCGCATGGAAGGGCCATCGCTCAACGGATAAAAGCTACCCCGGGGATAACAGGCTTATCTCCCCCAAGAGTCCACATCGACGGGGAGGTTTGGCACCTCGATGTCGGCTCATCGCATCCTGGGGCTGTAGTCGGTCCCAAGGGTTGGGCTGTTCGCCCATTAAAGCGGTACGCGAGCTGGGTTCAGAACGTCGTGAGACAGTTCGGTCCCTATCCGTCGTGGGCGCAGGAAATTTGAGAGGAGCTGTCCTTAGTACGAGAGGACCGGGATGGACGCACCGCTGGTGTACCAGTTGTCTTGCCAAAGGCATAGCTGGGTAGCTATGTGCGGACGGGATAAGTGCTGAAAGCATCTAAGCATGAAGCCCCCCTCGAGATGAGATTTCCCATAGCGTCAAGCTAGTAAGACCCCTGAAAGATGATCAGGTTGATAGGTTTGAGGTGGAAGCGTGGCGACACGTGGAGCTGACAAATACTAATCGGTCGAGGACTTAACCAAATTAAATGATTACTCGAAAGACTTCTTCAGCATTATCTAGTTTTGAGGGAACAAAC
The DNA here is from genome assembly GCF_036962035.1 of Bacillus sp. JJ1773. Taxonomy (NCBI): domain Bacteria; kingdom Bacillati; phylum Bacillota; class Bacilli; order Caryophanales; family Bacillaceae; genus Bacillus; species Bacillus sp. JJ1773. The sequence continues at coordinate 5 of NZ_JBALNX010000004.1, read as the reverse complement.
CTCAA
>NZ_JBALNX010000039.1:98217-107637 GCF_036962035.1 Bacillus sp. JJ1773 | reverse complement strand
ATATTATTTTATACATTTATTAATTATTATGATGAATTGAAAATAGAACTCGATAGATGGGAACTAATTGGTACAGAAGAAGCGAAGATGTTAATTATGGATTATGTAGTAAGGGATTTCTTTATACTGTTTAGTACAGTATTTAATAAACTGGAATTTATCGAGTCTTTGGAAGAAGATGAGTTATTTTCTTTCTTAAATTCTTATGTAGAAAAAGATGCTTTTAATGAAACACTAAGACAATATTATAAAGACTTCAGTGGAATTTTCAGTCTTCCTAATGATATGGAGGTTAAACTAGAAACTTTAAAGCTGTTACTTATAAAAACATATAAGTTCTTTAAAATCAATGATTTAAATAAAATATACCTTGAACAAGATGTGAAGTTAAATGAAAAAATAAGTTCTTTAGAAAAAGAACTTACTGAAATGCTGAAATCTGATCCACTTACTTCAGCTTTTGCACTTTCTTGCAATAATGAATCACAAATAACTAAGAAAACTTTACTAAATTTATCATACCCAACTCAATTAATTGAGCAATTATCAGGTACTGATTTAGTAGATTACATAAAAATAAACTTTGTGAGAATATTGACACCTATATTAATGGAAAATGGATTTTACTACACCAAGATTAATTATCTAGAAGATAACCTAATTGAACGAATAGTAAATATTTATGAGGAATTGCAAGAGGATGACGATATTAAAATTGATAGTATAATTGGTGGCTATTTTGATCGAGAATACCTATTATCAAAGCAAACAGAATCTATAAAGGATAGATTTGTAAATATTGTTAATTCATTAAAGAATGAAATAGAAGTTAACGTACCCTTAATTATAGGGGTTGATTCAGAAAAGGGAATTCTTATTTGTGGCCCTCTAAGTGTCTCGGCTAAATATAAATCTGATGAAGAAATATCAAGAGAATTAAAAGAGTCTAATAAAGACTCAAATGGTAATTATCTATTGAATTTAACAAATAATATATTTGCTCCATTTACAGAAAAAGAGGCGTATGATTATATTAAAAAGAAAACTATTATTTTTAGTATTAATCTACCTTTTGAATATAATTCTAAAAGTAATGGTTTTATTATTGAGTTCAGGTAAAAATGAAATAAGAATTTTTCTGAAAGTAATAGGTAAATTTAAACAGATAGTTACCATAATTACGTGGAATAAATGCCAATGGGAAATCCATTCGTTGTTCAGTAAAAGATATTTTAAACTATCCAATTACCAACTTGTAATTAAACCAGCCCTTATTTAATAGGGCTGTTATTTTTTATATGATTTCATTCTATCTAATGTTACGTTGAACAGTATCAAATAGTTAAGATTTATTAATTATTAAACAATAGGTTTAACATTTTATCTTGCCTTGCTTTTAATACATCAGGAGTCCACCTATCAGCTGTAAGAATAAAAACTTTACTACCTGCAAAAACGTCTATTCTTTTTTGTGGTTATTTTTCCCTTTTGTTTTTAAAATCTAGATTACTTAAAGATGAGTTTTTTTGAAATTAATACAAGATTAGCTAATTTGTGAGTCTAAAAATTGGCGTTGTAAGCGTTTGATAAGAGCGTATTGTAATATTCCCTCTATTTATTAAAGCATTCTTAATATGAAATTGTGATAACGTGGATAAGAATTTCTCAATTAACCCCACTTTTTATTTCGTAACCAATCAATTAATTCTCAAAGATACTTCTACATGCGTTGTCATCTTTGAACCTTAACTTCCTATAATTAATCAATATATCCATAGGTAGGGATAAAGCTTTAAAAGACCTTTGAAGTCTGTCCGGGATACGCAGGCATTTATTTTAAGATAGGCAACCCGCGTTTCTCCAAAATTATATTAGCTGTGGTAACACCTACTTTATGCATAACACACAGACTTAACACCCGATCTCGCCTAGTATTACCGCATAGGATGTAACCTGCCAAGGAAAGAAGTTCATTGCAATCAAGTAAGTCTAGCTCCAATGCAAGACAGATCTTAATCGCTAAATCTCTGCTGATAACTGCATTTTCACGAAGTTTTCCATTAATAAGCTTATTTAAGTGTGAATAATCAACATTTGCGCTTTCGGAAAACTCTTTAGTCGTTTTGTACTTTTGAAATGACAGTGTTTTTACCCTTTGAGCAAATGTCTCAGAATCTGCATTATCCTCCACCATTGTTAGTATCGAATTAAAGATTTCGTCATTACTTTTTATTGTCTTAACTGAAGTCAATGAGAATGGGGTGGGGTAATTATCCATTTCAATAACATTTCCTGGAGTCTTTTTTATAAAATTTATTTTACGGACCAACTCAGTAATAAATAAAAATGGTGAGTATAAGAACTTTTTAAGAGCACTAGCGAGATCCGTAGTATAGTCTATACTGCTTTGAATATAAGGTATGTATTCTTGTAATGATTTGGGATTCTCTTTAAAGACCTGAATTTGGGTTAAATCAGGCACAAGGACAATATTTCTTTCCTCTAAGGATTGGTCTAAAGCAAGAATTTTCTTTTCTACATCATTTATTTTCATCTCTTTCTTTCCTTTCAGATATGGTCTGGCAGCACAACTTATTGGAAGTTTAATAGATTACAATAAGAATATAACAAAAAGACAATAATTAACAGGAGGCAAATTAAATGAACTCATTTAACGCATTTTCCTTTTTGTAACCAGCAAAAATTGCACGAAACATTTATTCCCCGAACCTAATCCAAAGAGTGTTACTCAGGAATATTGGATATCTTCTATTTTGATATTTTGGTAAATTATTACTATATAATACATGATTAGTATAGTTTTAAAGAATTAGAATAATAAAAAAGGGTGAGTAACTTATGACTGAAGAGACAAAGCATGATGATATTTGGGAAGATTTATTTTCTGAGATGAAGGAAGAATTCAAAAAGTTTAATGAAGACTTTGATAAGAGTTTTTTAAAACCTAACATAGTTCTTTCTGGAAAAACTGGAGTCGGAAAAAGTACTTTAATTAATGCTATTTTTGGTTCTGTAATTGCTACGGCAGGTGAAGGAAAGCCTGTTTCACAATCTCTAGAAAAATACGATATTGAAGATATAAATGTAAACCTATTTGATACAAAGGGACTAGAACTTGACCCTAAGGAAAGGGAAAAATCCCGTAACAGTATTATTAGTGAAATTATTAAACGAGCAGATTCCCCTAATGTTGAAGAACATATGCATGTGATGTGGTATTGTATTTCCAACGAAAGTAGGAGAATAGAGGATATTGAATTAGAGTGGATAAATGATTTTTCAAATTACATGCCTGTAATCGTTGTATTAACACAAACTCTTGACACGGATGAGACATTCCAAAAGAAAATCGAAAAAGAATGTCCAGAGGTAAAAATTTGTCGAGTTCTAGCTGAAGAAAGAAAGTTATACGGGGATGTAATTATTCCTCCTCATGGACTTAAGAATTTAATCGGTGAAACGGTGAATATCCTTCCGGAAGCAACAGTAAGAGCATTTACTGCAGCCCAAAAAATTAAGATTGAAGAAAAAATAAAATCAGCAAAAGAACTACTTAAAGAACGTCTAGACTCAAAAAGCCCTTTTAATTATAAAAATTTAGCTCATGTGGCGGATACTCTTCCCATTGGATTAGATGTACTAGGTAAGGGAGCAGTTTATCTTTATATAGCAAAAGATATAATGACAGTGATGGGAATTCCGGTCTCCAAAAACTTCCTAAAGTTTACAAAGGAAGCAAACTCTCTATTAAAATCTATATTATTACCTTTTATATTATTTGAAGGTGGCAAAACTGCCGGAAAGGTAGCTTTCAAATATGGTAGTGAAAAACTTGGACCAAAGGTAGTGTCATTTATTACAAAATTATTTGGTAAAACTATTGGCAAAGGAAATATTGTTTTGTCACCCGTAGTTGGGTTAATAATGGGTAGTTTTAATAGGAAAGTAACTGAAAAAATTGCAAATGTTTTCATTGATGTGTGTTCGGATTTCCTTAGAAATGAGCATAATTTTGAAGAACTTTCTAACGAGGAGATTTTAAATATTCTATCAAAAAATATGCAGCAAAAAATGGAAGGTATTGAAGAAAGTCTAGAAGAAATAGTCGAAGAAGAAATTAGTATAACACATTAATTGTGGTATTCAGTCTCCTCAAGTCAATATGAGGAGACTTTTTATTGAAGATTAAACTTTAAAAAGGAATCAGTAAACAAACCTACTGATGCCTTTTTTGCCTCTTAAATTACCACGGTGAATCGCATCATAAGTGATAATAAGGTGTGTTAGAACTTATAATGTACTTGATTGTGTAACATGTAATGAATTTTAAATCAGGGGTATTATATACGTCTGACTATTTAGTTACCAATATTAATGTAACTTCAAACTTTTATTATTTTTTAGGTTACAAACATTAATGTAATTTAATAATAGAGAAAAGAATCGTTATTCCTTGATAATAAAAGGATTCTTGGGTTACCTACATTAATGTCTGTGAACATACTTGTGTCTAACGACAACTCAGTCGTGACCTAGAAACCAGTATTTTTAAACAAGGTTTTTGATATTAAAAAAAGTAAGTTATTTTCTAATTAAAACAAGGAATGTCCCTTTCATATGGGACATTCCTTGTTAATTTTTATCTAATTACTAACTTATGTTGCTTTGAAATAAAGTTTGTTCGAGAACATCTTACAAACCTGTTTTTTATGGTAAATTTGAAAATTCACTAAAAAAAGATTGATCAAAATGGATTCTTTTTCAACTGACCTAGAAGGAGTAGTATATAAAATTTTGATCATTTTATACCAATGTTATTCTACAATCGCGCCCGATTGTTGAGTATGTTCAATTGGAAAAGTAAAGGGTCATATCTTTTAATTATTTTATGAATGGATTGGTATATAAATCTCTACTTCTTCTATATCATTTTCAATTTGATGATAGATCTCAATAATATAGGATCCTAAGTTCTTTTGATATCCATTTTCATCTGACCATTTATTTAATTGTAGATGAAGGTCACCAACATCGTTTATTCTTCCTCTAGTAGTTACATACTCCTGCGAGATTTCTATATATTCCATACCAGAAGGAACTTCATTTAATGCATCATAAACAACCATTCCAACATAATAATATCCCTCTAGATGGTTTTCATCCCTTTTCGGTTCATAGAGTGCAATTTCAGTTTTAGAATGATTTTGAATTTCACCGGCTCTACTCATAAATTGTTGAGCAAGCTTCGGTACCTCACTCCCGTAGTTCGCAAAGGCACCCCTGTTTTTCATCGCAACAACTTTAAAGTCTTTTTTTACCCTTTTGCATTCCATCATAACACCCCTCAGGTAAATGTATTCGTTAACTAATTCTGCAAACTCCATAAATTTCCTTTTTTGATCAACTTAAATTTATAACACATTACCTTCCAACTTTATTAAAGGAAATGGCCCTTTTCATGAAGAAAGACGCTTTCCTTGTTTCAGAAAAGCGCCCTTTTGTGGAAGATCAAAGGCTATTGAAACAGTTCGCTTATATTGAACTTTAGCACCGTTACCCAACCATGAACCCAGCGTTCACCACAGAATACGCAAGAAAGTGCTGTTTTTACATGATAGTTCAAATAAGAAAGAGCTGCTTAAAGCAGCTCCGTTAATATCAAAGTAAGGAAGTACATGAAAGTCCTGCTCTTTATTTTTTTAAATGATAAGGTACAGTTGTAACGACCACATCTCTCCGATACAATAAGAAGGCACGAATTAGTAAACTTGATTGGTTGTGAAGAATATTGTGCCAACCTTTTTTAGGTATAAATTGTGGAATGACAACTGTCACTTTATAATTTCCTTCCCTCGCTTTATGCTCCACAGTATCAACAAATTTGGTTAGTGGGTTGATGATACTTCTATAATGAGAGTGCAGTGTTACTAGTCTTACATCAGGTTGCCATTTCCTCCATTTTTCTCCAAACTCTTTCTCGTCTTCTCTTTCAAATGCAACATATACAGCAATAACTTGTTCAGGAGAAAGCGATTTAGCATAATTTAAGGAATTCTCTACAACGTGAGTCATGCCAGCAACAGGCACTATCATAACATTACCCTCAATTGTCACAGGAGGTTCACAAGTTGTAAGCCTAAGCTGGTCTCCAACAGCTTCATAATGCTTTCTAATTCGATGAAAGAGAAAGACAATGATAGGTAGAAAAATTAAGATTGACCAAACCTGTGAAAATTTTGTTAAAAAGAAAATCATTGTGACCGTAAAGCTAATAACAGCACCCGTTGTATTAATTATGAATTTTGGAATCCACCCTTTGGGCTTTTCTCGCAGCCATTTAACCATCATTCCCGATTGAGACAAAGTAAATGGGAGAAATACTCCAACTGCATAAAGTGGAATAAGATGCTCTGTTTCTGCCCGAAAAGCAAGAATTAAAATGATAGAAGCAATTCCAAGTATGAGGATCCCATTAGAATATCCTAATCGGTCTCCCCTAATCAGAAACATCCTTGGTATAAACTTATCTTTTGCGAGATTAACCGCCAGCAATGGGAAAGCAGAATAACCAGTATTTGCAGCAAGGATTAATATCAATGCTGTAGTTCCTTGAATAAAGAAGTACATGAAATTTCGACCGAAAGTTTCTTCTGCAATTTGGGAAACAACGGTTACCTCTCTACTTGGAGCAATGCCATAATAATAGGCTAAAAATATGATTCCTGAAAACAGTATCGCAAGCAAGGCTCCCATTGCCATTAATGTTTTAGCAGCATTTTTAGGAGCTGGATCTTTAAAATTGGGAATGGCATTGGATATAGCTTCAACCCCTGTTAAGGCGGAACTTCCCGAAGCAAACGCCCTTAAAAGAATAAATAAACTGATTCCCGCTACAGGTGTACCAATCGGGGTGTGTATTTCAGGTGAAACTCCTCCTGTTAGAATATTATAAATACCCACACCAATTAATATGAACATCGCTACAACGAATAAGTAAACGGGGTAAGCTAAAATTGATGCAGACTCCGTTACTCCTCTTAAATTCAAAATTGTAATAAAAATCACAAATGCAATAGCAATTTCCACATTAAAGTTATGTAAGGTGGGAAAAGCAGATGTTAGAGCATCTGTGCCAGCAGACACACTTACAGCAACAGTAAGTATGTAGTCTACCAATAGCGAACCTCCAGCTATTAAGCCTGGATTTACACCTAGATTGCTCTTTGAAACCACATACGCTCCACCGCCATGAGGATAAGAAAAGATGATTTGCCTGTAAGACAATATAAGAGCTGTTAAAAGAATTAATACACCAACTGCGATAGGAATTGAATACCAAAATGCTACAGCACCTACTGTGACCAATACTATCAAAATTTGTTCAGGACCATATGCCACTGATGATAAAGCATCAGAAGAAAGGATCGCTAATGCTTTCGTTTTGTTAAGTTTCTGTTCTCCTAATTCATTGGATTTTAAAGGTCGTCCAATTAAAAGCCTTTTTATGAATGAAATCATTAATTACTCACCGCCTAAATAGTGTCAATAGGTTATATATTCCCTTATAAACAGTAATTTCTCTAAAAGAACAAAATTTTTACATGAATAAAAAAAAGTGCCTACAAGTCAGAGTTAAACAGACCTGTAGACACATCACTTTTTTGTGTCACAAGCTCCACCTTCCTTCTCATTTAACGCTTACGAGGTTAGCTGTCGGATTCGGGCCTTTGAGTAGCCCTACCTTGAAAGGATTCACCCCTTGGGTTAAGTAACAACCCACAAAAATGGTTCCCCCGTACCTAATGGTTTCAGCGATTTAGAAATTTGAAACAGTGATTATAATACTCCTGTGTTCTGCAAAAGTAAATAAATTTTATGTAAAAAGATAAAAAAACAGAAAAACGGAAATGTTAGTAACGTAGATATTAATTCATGCTTTAGAAAAATATTTAAGAGAAGCAACGTCAAAGGAGGATTTATATGTTCAAAGACAATAGTCCCTTTTTATCTGATGAATTTTTAGATGAGTTAGCTAAAGAAATTAACCAGCAATATGGGGGTCAAACAAATGAACAAAATGTGGAACCCATTAGTAATGATGAGTAAAATACAAGTCTTCCCTAAAAAGGTATCCCATAATTATTGAACATCAGACCGCATTGTGTGCGGTTTTTTTTTCTGGCCTACAAATTCAACTAACCAAACCTTTAGCTTAATAAGCCTTATTCCATTAAATGGCCCTTTTCATGTAGAAAGACGCTTTCTTTATTTCAGAAAAGCGCCCTTTAACGGAAAAACATAAGAGCTTAACTGGTTAGCTAAAGTTAGAGATCAAATGCTTATACCTTATTAAGATAATCACCTTTAATTTAATAACAGGCTACTAATTATGTTTCATATAAATTTTTTAGGTAAGAAAATTTTTCAAAGGCAGTATCCCAATTGATTTGTTGATTATTTTTCACTGCAAATAATATTTCATGAAAAACTGGTTGTAATCCATAAAAGTTTTTTACTCTATTAAATAAATTCTCAGACGATTCAGGAGCGCTATACCAAGATAATACGTCCTTTGTAAATTCTGAACCAAAAGACCAATATAAACCTGCAAAATCGAAAGCAGGATCTCCTATTTGGGCATCTGTAAAGTCAATAATGCCATCAATACAGTTTTTACCCTTATTATAAATAATGTTTGAGGCAGTCAAGTCACCGTGTATTATTGATTTTTTAAAAGTTAAACTTGGAAAGAGGTCAATAAAATTAGTGAATACTTCATTAATTTCATTCTGTCGCTGGTCATTTAAAAAAGGAAATATATCATTTTTGACTGAGGAATATAAATTTTCCCAGTATTTAAGTGTATGGATTGTCTCTAAGTTAATTAGATTAGGGTTTGAAACATCAATGCTATGCAACTTCGTTAGAAAATCACCAATCAACTTGGCGTTGTTTGGATTATCTCTAAGATTGTTAATGGGATATTCACCTAAAGACTTACCTTTCAAGAAAGAATATTTAACGCCTTTTAAATCACTCCCACTGTAAACATATTCATAGTCTGGTATGCATAAAATAGGTTTTTTATATTTTAACAAATTTAGTATTTTGCCTTCATTCAATATTTTAGATAAAAGATCTTCAGATTTTGGGAATCTAAAGACTATCTCATTATTTAATATATAAATGTTATTATCCCAACCATTAGTGTTTGCTTGTACTTCTCTAATTTCTAAATTAGGAAAGGTATTCATCAAAAAATTTAACATCTCATCCTCTTTCATTTATTACTACTCCTTATAATGCCCTCTGTTATTATGAAGGGCATTTTTATTTGACAATAGAATTTTAAATTTTTCCATTAAATAAAATAGACAAGCAAAGCCCCCCTGCATCGTA
>NZ_JBALNX010000039.1:0-98142 GCF_036962035.1 Bacillus sp. JJ1773 | reverse complement strand
TACGATGCAGGGGGGCTTTTTAGAAGACATATGAATTAAGTTGTTTCTTAACGTAAAAGTATATTGGGTACTAATCGAATATAAATTAGTTCACCTGCAAGTTCAACGATTGTTTGTGTCACAATTATGGCTGCTACTAATGTGCTTAAATTATCTGGTAAGGCTAAAGCAAGAGGAAGAACTACAAGCGAATTACGTGTAGCTCCACTAAATATAAGTGCACGACCTGAACCAATATCAAGCTTGAACCATTTTGCAATAAACCTAGAAATGATAGGCATAATAATCATAAAAGCAATATATATAGGAATTACTTTGATAATTAGGTCAATATATGTTGATAATTTGCCTATTTGAGACGATACAACAACAAAAAGAGTAAGAGCCATGAATGGGACGGGAAGCCATGCCGATATATCTATTATTTTATTCCCAACAAGTGATTTTTTTGCAAATATCTGTAGGGCAATAGCAAGTCCTAAAGGGATAACGATAAGACCAATGAATGCTTCAAGGAATGGACCAGGGTCTACTATTTCTGCTGCATCATCCCCAATAAACAATAATAAATACAAAGGTAATAGCAGCATTTGAGTAATGAAGAGAATAGGTGTAGAAATAAGAATAAGCTTTTCATTACCACGCCCTAGGGCTGTAAAAACAATCACATAATCAATACAAGGTGTAAGTAAAACTAAATAGACCCCAAGCAATAACGGTGGATATTCGGGTAATAACTTGGATAGAAGCCACACCACAATAGGAACTGCAATATAGTTAACCGTTAATAAAGCCCAAATAAAACGACGATTAGCAAACGACTCTTTTAAAGAAGTAAAAGGAATTTGCGAAAACATACTATACATTAAAATAGCAATGATAAAAGAAATTGTTGCATCTAATTGTGCTCCGAAATCAGGAACTATTAATCCAAATCCAGCTGCTATCAGTAGTACAATGACATATAGCCAAACTTGATTGTTTTCTAATTTTTCTCTAGAAATCATTATTTGGATGCCCCTTCTTACCGCCCCCTAAAAAGACTTTCTGTAAAGTTGTTAAATAAGAGGCTTATGTAATAAGTGATTTTTAAGAAAATATTTAATTTGAACAGGAATTCTTACTTAATATTATCATAATTAATTTTTAGCTTAATTTAAAAATCCCCCAAACCGGAAAGATTTAGAGGAAAGATGCTTATGCTAAAAGAAATTCTTCTCCTAGTAGATTTTTGACTACTTTACTTCCTGTTATTTCTTATCTTATAGAGTTTGCTTCACCACTTACATATAGTGAGAATTTTATAAATGGGCAGCAGCGATTTTCGTAAGAAATCCATTCAGCTAGTAGTTTCCTTTTTACAATCGGGTTCAAAAAAGGTTTTAGCATACTGATAAAAAATATTTATGTTTATTTCTTTTCATACCCAGCATGGGTATGGTAATATAAAATCAAGATTGGAGGTTGAGCTAATGGAAAACACAGCGAATGAAGTAGCTTGCCATACTGAGGATGTTACGTCTTGTCGTAAAAGCCATCATCCAGAACGAGTAAAGAAGGATTTAACCACTCGATTAAATCGTATCGAAGGGCAAATTCGAGGCATCAAAGGAATGATAGAGAAAGACGTTTACTGTGATGATGTGATAACACAAATTTCTGCTACGCAATCTGCATTAAATAGTGTAGCTAAAATTCTTTTAGAAGGTCATCTTAAAGGTTGTGTCGTAGATCGTCTTTCAGAAGGTGATGATGAGGTACTCGATGAATTGGTTGTAACCATTCAAAAATTAATGAAAAAGTAAATTTTTTTAATTTGTATATACCCCTATGGTGTATATCACGCTGAATAACATTTCGTTAAAGGAGAGAAAAGGTATGCAAAATGTAACATTAAAAGTACAAGGAATGTCATGTGGGCATTGTGTGAATTCAATAGAAGGTAGCGTTGGTCAATTAGAAGGTATTAGCCAGGTAAATGTAAAATTAGATGATGCTCAAGTTGAAGTGACATTTAATGAATCGCAAGTATCCCTTGATAAAATTAAAGAAACCATTGAAGACCAAGGATATGAGGTGGAATAAGAGTGCTATCGCAGCACTCTCTCATTTTCAAACAAATATACCCCTTGTGGGTATTTGAGAGGTGGAAAGTTCATGAGTTCAGCAGCAAAAAGTGCAGCTTCCAAAGAAGCGAGTATTGGAATTACCGGAATGACTTGCGCAGCGTGTGCAACACGTATTGAAAAAGGGCTAAATAAAATGGAGGGTGTCGAGCAAGCAACCGTTAACTTAGCCCTTGAAAAGTCATCGATTAAATATGACCCTTCGAAACTAAGTGAAGCTGATTTTGAAAAGAAAATCGAAGCACTTGGCTACGGTGTTGTCAAACAAAAAGCGGAATTTGATATTACCGGAATGACCTGTGCCGCATGTGCTACGCGCATAGAAAAAGGATTAAATAAGATGGAAGGTGTTGCAAATGCGAACGTCAATTTAGCACTTGAAAAAGCAACGATCGAATTTAATCCTTCGGAGGTAGCGATTGCAGACATCATTGCGAAGGTAGAAAAGCTAGGTTACGGTGCGCACCAAAAGCAAGACGAAAAAGAACAAGTCGACCACCGTGAAAAGCACATTAAAGATCAACAACGTAAATTTATTATTTCAGCGATTTTATCGTTACCGCTATTATGGACGATGGTTGGGCACTTTTCTTTTACATCGTTTTTATACGTACCAGACATCTTAATGAATCCATGGTTTCAATTGTTATTGGCAACACCTGTACAATTTATTATCGGTAAACAGTTTTATGTGGGTGCCTATAAAGCACTTCGCAATGGTAGTGCAAACATGGATGTACTCGTTGCTATGGGTACTTCAGCGGCCTATTTTTATAGTGTATATCAAGCGATTGTTACAGCTGGAACACACCACAGTCCACATTTATATTTTGAAACCAGTGCAGTACTGATTACACTTATTCTTTTAGGAAAATTATTTGAAGCAAGAGCAAAAGGCCGTTCATCAGAAGCGATCAAAAAATTGATGGGGCTTCAGGCAAAAACAGCTATCGTCATACGTGATGGAGTTGAAAAAGAAATACCTTTAGAAGAGGTAGTAATAGGTGACACAATTTTAGTGAAGCCAGGTGAAAAAATTCCTGTTGATGGTGAAGTAGTAGAAGGAACAACATCTGTTGATGAATCGATGTTAACAGGTGAAAGTTTACCAGTGGATAAAAAAGAAGGTGACGTATTATACGGCTCAACCATTAACAAAAATGGTTTCATCAAAATGACAGCAACAAAGGTTGGACGTGATACAGCATTAGCCCAAATTATTAAAGTAGTAGAAGATGCACAAGGTTCAAAAGCACCAATCCAACGGATGGCGGATCAAATTTCAGGTATTTTTGTACCCATCGTAGTAGGGATTGCTATCATTGCCTTCCTAGTATGGATTATATTTGTTCAACCAGGTGAGTTTACACCAGCACTTGAAGTGTTAATTGCCATACTTGTAATTGCTTGCCCTTGTGCACTTGGTTTAGCGACACCAACTTCCATTATGGCTGGTTCGGGTCGTGCTGCAGAATTTGGTATTTTGTTCAAAGGTGGCGAACACTTAGAACAAACTCAAGGTATTGACACAGTAGTAGTCGATAAAACAGGTACTGTCACACATGGTAAACCTGTCCTAACGGATGTTTTAGTAGCAGATGGTCAAGACGAAACGAAATTTTTATCGTTGATCGGTGCAGCGGAAAAGCAATCAGAGCACCCATTAGCACAAGCTATCGTTCAAGGCATTCAAGATAAAGGCATTGAACTTGGTGATGTCCAATTCTTCGAAGCGATCCCAGGTTATGGGGTGCAGGCGACTGTTTCAGGTCAAGGGGTTGTCATTGGAACGCGTAAACTTATGCAACAATATGGGATCGATATACAATCCGTTCTCCCAGCGATGGAAGAATTAGAGCGCAATGGGAAAACAGCGATGCTAGCCAATATTAATGGGCAATATGCAGGGCTAGTTGCCGTAGCAGATACGATTAAAGATACATCTCAGGAAGCTGTACGCCGATTACAAGAAATGGGCATCAAAGTAATTATGATGACAGGTGATAATGAACGTACAGCCCAAGCAATTGGTAAAGAGGTAGGCGTTGATGCGGTTATTGCAGAAGTGCTTCCTGAGGGTAAAGCAGAAGAAGTGAAAAAACTACAAGAACAGGGCAAAAAAGTGGCAATGGTCGGCGATGGGATTAATGACGCACCAGCACTAGCTACAGCTGATATTGGGATGGCCATTGGTACAGGGACAGATGTTGCCATGGAAGCTGCGGATATTACACTAATTCGAGGCGACTTAAACAGTATTGCTGATGCGATTTTAATGAGCCGCAAAACGATGCGTAATATTAAACAAAACTTATTCTGGGCATTTGCCTATAATACCATTGGGATTCCAATTGCAGCAATAGGGTTACTTGCACCATGGGTAGCTGGTGCAGCAATGGCATTTAGTTCCGTGTCGGTCGTGTTAAACGCACTGCGTTTACAAAGAGTGAAATTAGAAAAATAAAATAGTCGATATCACCTGTCACTATATTTAGTGGCAGGTCTCGTATCGGTAAAATTTATACCATACTAGCGTATAGTAGATGGTTAAGAAAGGAGGAAAAGTTATATGGAGGATAATGATAAAAAAATTAAGATCGCCATAAATGGGGGAATAGGGTACGGAGCAAAACTCAACGCGAAGCAACTTGTGACAATATCAAAATATATGAATGAAGAGGAGGAACTGGAGTTAACCACCTTCCAACAACTCTATATAGAAATCCCGGAAGCCAAAAAAGAAGATATTATAGAAGAATTTCAAAATGTTGGATTAGCATGTTATCCAGTTGGAAACTTCGTAAAAAGCTTAAGAACCTGCAATTTTTGCAAAGGAGAAGAAGAGGAAGGAATGCCGGTAGCAAAAGAATTAAATCGCCGTATTGCTGGAAGAGCTGTTCCCTTTACCTTAAAAGTTGCCTATACAGGTTGTCCCATTGGTTGCGGTGAACCCATGTTAAGCGACATAGGTGTTATGAAAATTAGAGACCATTACAATTTATATGTTGGTGGAAAAGCAAAAGGGAAAGACGCCGAGGTCGGTTCTTTGCTGAAGGAGAATTTAACGCCAGAAGAATTGTACGATACTGTAGAAAAGGTTATCGCTATCTATTCGCAAATGGGTAAAAAGCGAGAGTCGTTTTATAAATTTTTAAAACGGATAGGTAGAGATGATTTAATAAGTTAATATAAATCTCTGTATTTATTAAAAAGACTTTATTTACCCTACCCCTAGATTAAGGAGGTGGATTGAAAAAGTTATACTATATAACCGCTATAGCAAATATTAAATCGCGTTTTTTAAAGGATATTTATTATTTTGCCAATAAGGGTTTCAATAAAACAAATATCTAATCCTGCAATAATATACTATATCCCATTAAATTTTTAGATGTATATTAATATGAAAACGCTGAAAGGGAGTTTTCATCATGGATATTACATCTTTTATCATATACTGTTTTATTGTGACTTTTACTCCGGGACCTACGAACATTGTCATTTTATCCACTGTGCATAATTATGGACCAAAAAGGGCAATGGAATATACGTACGGAGCAACGATTGCTTTTGGTTTATTACTTGGTATATCCGCGATGTTGAATGCAGTGCTGATAACTGTTATTCCAAAAATTTTAATAGGCATGCAGATTATCGGAACGATATATATGCTATATCTCTCTTATCAAATCTATAAAATGGATACATCAGAATCACCGGAAAACAACAATGGAACTTTTACTGCCGGCTTTCTTATGCAGTTTTTAAATCCAAAGGTAGTTATATTTACATTGACAGTTATCCCTAGCTTTGTTTTGCCCTACTATACCGATATGCCTGCCGTTACAATAAGTGTTATCGTCATAACGATCATTGGCTTTTTAGCATTTATTTCTTGGGTTCTTTTCGGTGCTATCCTCAAGAAGTTTTTACAAAAGCATACAAGGATGGTTAATGTAATCATGGCTCTAGGTTTAGTTTATGCTACAATCATGATATGGATAGGGTAGTGTAGTGTTTTAAGAGGTGAGTAAAGTGGATAAATTTATCTATAAGAAAGCAGCTGGTGTTACTGCCCTGTCGGCTAGTTTCACTGATTTTAAGTATAAAAAGCACTCTCATAAGGAGTATGCAATTGGTGTAACATTGCGTGGTATTCAACATTATAATTTGGACGGCAGTTTACAATTATCGTATCCGAATGGTGTGATGCTTTTTAATCCAGAGCAGGCACATGACGGAATGGCACACGATGAGACAGGCCTTGATTATGTGATGCTATATATTGATCCACAATTGCTTTTAGAGGTTTCAGGAAAAAAGGATATTGTAAGTTTCGAGGCCCCGGTTGTGTATGATTATACACTTGAGCAAAGAGTGTTAAGTCTAACTAATGCAATATTAATTGAAAAAGATGATGCGTTATGTAGTGAACTATTCATATCCCTCACAGATAGTCTTATTCAAACAAGTCTTTCAACTAATTTGAAGAAAGATAATACGTTTATTAGAAAAGCAAAGGATATGCTTCGTTCTGACTTAGGGAATGTTCTTAAACTTGATGAGATTAGTAGAGAGCTTCATCTATCAAAATTTCAGTTTATTAGATTGTTCAAGTCCCATACTGGTATTACACCATACCAATACTTTCTCAACTGTAAGATTGAACGAGCTAAGCAATTAATAGATACAAATAGAGATATTTATCAAACAGTAGCTGAATGTGATTTTGTTGATTTAACCCATTTAAACAAACATTTTAAAAAAGTATATGGAATAACACCATATGAATATATGTTACATTTGAATTGAGGCTAGTATTATGGAATAACTAGCCTCAATCTAAAGGCGTAGAAGAGGAATGAAGCCAAATTTGTAAACCAAAAATACGGAATACTCTTTAAATTATGTAAAGTTATATACAATATAATTGATCAATCGTTGAATCGAAATTGTTATGCTATATATTTAAGGAGTTTATGGAGGAACAGAAAGGAATCAAGTTCTCAGTATTAATACTGGGAAATCCGGCTTTAACATAGTAAATCGCTTTTTCCTGACGTATCTCCCTTGCATTTGTATAATAAATCAAAAAAAATTGATTTACTATTTGTATATACAGAATGATTTTGTTTATACTTACTTTAAATATCAAAAAAAATTGATGAAAGGAGAAATTGTATATGACTTTAATGGTAAATCAATTTAAGCAATATGAAAAAAAATTTAAAGCCTTAGCCGATCAGAAACGATTAGAAATCATGTATGAACTTTGTCAAAAAGGACAAACATGTGTGTGTGATTTAACAGAAACTTTCGGGATGACCCAATCAAAACTTTCTTATCACCTGAAAATTTTATTAGATGCAAACCTAATAAGAAAGGAAACAAAGGGCACATGGAGTTTCTATGATTTGAATGATGATGAAGTTAACAATTTATTATCTGAGGAACTTTGTTGTGTATTTAGAAAAACTGGAAAAGGAAGCTGCTGCTAATTTTTTTGCGCTTTACATCAACTTTTTTTGATTTATCAAAACTTAGGAGGAATAAATCTATGAAATATGTTCACGTTGGAATTAACGTTACGCATTTAGAGAAATCCATTGAGTTTTATCAAAAGGTATTCGGAGTAGAACCTGTTAAAGTAAAGGCTGATTATGCGAAATTCTTACTAGAGAGTCCAGGACTTAATTTTACACTAAATGTTCGAGATGAAGTGAACGGGAATCAGGTAAACCATTTCGGTTTTCAGGTTGAAAAGAGCGAAGAAATTACAGCTCATAAGGAAAGACTCGAAAAAGAAGGTTTTTTCGCACGTGATGAAATGGATACAACGTGTTGTTATGCCGTACAAGATAAATTTTGGGTAACCGATCCAGACAGAAATGAGTGGGAGTTTTTCTTTACAAGAGCTGATAGTGATGTCCATAAAGTAGAATCTACTTGTTGTGTGATTCCTAATGGAGAAACAAGTAGCTCTTGCTGCTAATAAGAGAAAGTGTGTACACCGTGAGAGTGATGGAGGTTAATTTAGTGATTACAGCAATAGCAGCAACAATAATTTTTATAGCAACACTTATTCTCGTTATCTGGCAGCCAAAAGGATTAAATATTGGTTGGAGTGCATGTGGCGGGGCTATTATAGCTTTATTATTAGGTGTAGTTGGGTTTAATGATGTACTTGAAGTTATCGGAATTACATGGAATGCGACATTATCATTTGTAGCCATCATTCTTATTTCACTAATTTTAGACGAGATTGGCTTATTTGAATGGGCAGCACTACATATGGCCAGAGTTGCAAAAGGAAATGGAATTAAAATGTTTGTCTATATTAGCATTTTAGGAGCTATCGTTGCTGCACTATTTGCAAATGATGGAGCTGCCTTAATTTTGACACCAATTGTTTTAGCGATGGTTCGTAATTTGGAATTTAAAGAAAAGATGATCTTTCCATTTATTATGGCGAGTGGATTTATTGCAGATACGACTTCCCTTCCATTTGTGGTAAGTAACTTAGTCAACATTGTATCAGCTGATTTCTTTAACATTGGATTTGTAGCGTATGCTTCAAGAATGATTATTCCTAACCTTTTCTCAATAGTAGCAACGATTACTGTCTTATTAATTTATTTTAGAAAAAGTATTCAAAGTACGTATGATTTATCTAAATTAAGAAAACCTGTAGAAGCTATTAAGGACTATAAAATGTTTCGACTGTCCTGGTATGTTCTTGGGATATTGCTGATTGGTTACTTTTCTAGCGAATACACTCAAATCCCTGTTTCACTTGTTGCAGGGGGCATTGCAATCTTCTTTTTATTGATGGCAAGAAGAAGTAATGCGGTTAATACAAAAACAGTTGTAAAAGGTGCTCCCTGGGCAATTGTCTTTTTCTCAATAGGGATGTATGTGGTCGTATACGGTTTAGGAAATGCTTGGCTAACTGAATCGTTAGCTAGCGTCATTCAAGCAACAGCTGAGCAAGGTTTATTTGTTGCAACGATAGGTATGGGCTTTATAGCGGCTTTCTTATCATCTTTGATGAATAATATGCCAACTGTCATGATCGATGCATTAGCGATTGCCGAAACAAATACTTCCGGCACAATCCGAGAGGCTCTTATTTATGCCAATGTGATCGGTTCCGACTTAGGTCCAAAAATTACCCCAATCGGCTCATTAGCAACCTTAGTATGGCTCCACGTTTTATCTCAAAAAGGAGTTAAGATCTCATGGGGAACCTATTTTAAAACAGGGATTATCTTAACAATTCCTATTCTATTTATCACTTTACTAGGTCTGTATGCAGCATTATTACTTTACTAAAAGGGGAATTAGATCATGTCTAAAAAAACTATTTATTTTTTGTGTACAGGAAACTCTTGCCGCAGCCAAATGGCTGAAGGTTGGGCAAAGAAATATTTAGGTGATGAGTGGAAGGTATACAGTGCTGGAATAGAAGCACATGGCTTAAACCCGAATGCTATAAAGGCCATGCAGGAAGCTGGTGTTGATATTTCCAGTCAAACATCAAATACTATTGATCCTGAAATCTTAAATAATGCTGATTTAGTGGTTACATTATGTGGAGATGCTGCTGATAAATGTCCAATTACACCGCCACATGTGAAGCGTGAACACTGGGGATTTGATGATCCGGCCGGAAAAGTGTGGTCTGAATTTCAGCGTGTTCGTGACGAAATTGGTGAACGGATTAAGCAATTTAGTGAAACAGGGAAATAAGAAACATCTTGTACAAATCAGTACAAACTTTAAGGGTCTAGCTTAAACTAGATACTTTTACAATAGGGCGCATTTCTACAGCAAGAATTACGTTCCTTCTTTATATTAAGCCCCAGATTGTTGAACAATACTTAGATATCTAGGTTAAATTTTAGAAGACATTGTGAAATTATGTATTTAATGCAACGTAGCAGGGTTAAGAAGAAATTTTCAATGGATCTAAAAGTAGATGAGGTTAAATTAAGACCAGATTGAGAATAAAGTAGAAATACTAAAGATTTATTTATAATGAATAGTAAAGGGGGATAGACAAGATGATTACTTTAAGAAATGTTCAAATGACAGATTTAGAACAGCTGTTATTTATTGAGAAAGAAGGCTTTTCACAAGAAGAAGCTGCTACAAAAGAAGCATTTATAGAAAGGATTCAGCTGATAGCTGATACCTTTATTGTGGCAGAAAAGGAAGCGGAAATACTTGGTTATATTAATGGCCCTATTATTAATCAACCTTACATAACTGATAATCTTTTTAAGGAAATCAAAGAGAACCCGAAAAGAGGGGGATATCAGAGTGTTTTAGGGTTAGCAGTATCCAAACCGGCTAGAAATCAAGGAATTGCAAAGATTTTAATTGAGAAAATGGAAGAGCTTGTAGAAGAAAACGAAAGAGAAGGAATCACATTAACATGTAAACAAGAATTAGTTTCTTTTTATGAAAAATTTGGATTTGTTAACCATGGTATGTCTGAATCAAAACATGGTGGAGTAAGCTGGTATAACATGGTCAAATTAAGAGAAGGGTGAATCGAATTTAGTTGTCCAGAGCGGGCTGTAAGGTTTTCTGTCTGTGCACCAGAGACACTCGAAGAGCTTGAACAGGGTTGATCTTGAAGCACTTGTTTTACTTGATATTTAAAGTGCTATAAACATAATTGTTGAATAATAAAATCCCAATTTCTCATTTATATCACTGAGAGATTGGGATTTTTAATCCTTAACACTGTAATCCGTGTTTTGCTGGAGGTAATCAGTTAATAGGTTTGTAAAGTTTTGAGCGGTTTTTGATAGATAATGATTTTTCAGCCATATTAAGCCCGTAGATGCAGATAGCTCTGTATCTTTAATTTTGAAAGCTTGGATATTGTAGTTTTTGTATTGTTTAATGACGGTTTCCGGAACAATAGCTTGTCCAAAATTACAAGCGACTAAATCTAATAAAAGGGAGATGTCAGAGCACTCTGCAATAATGTTCGGATGCAGTTGAGCTTTCGAAAATGCTTCTAAAATCATATAATGGACTCCTAGTCCTTCTGTACTCGGTAAAATCAGAGGGCGATTTTGAATGTCTGCAAGTATAACCTGATGATTAAAAGGTTCGTCTTTATTTGAAGTAATGAAGTAAAAAGGTTCTGTATGAAGATGGATTGCTGAAAAATCATCTAAGTCGAGCGGTAAACGTATAATCGCCAGTTCTACAATTCGGTCTCTCACCAGTTGACAAAGATGAACTGACTCATTTTGATGAATTTTATAAGTAACTTTAGGATATTTTTTGTGGAATTGGTGAAGTAACTCTGGTAATTCGACTACCGAAAAAGTATTGATACCAATCGTCAATCTTCCACTTACCCCGTTTCCGACTTCCTTTACTTCCATTCTAGCTTCTTCCATTAACTGAGTCATTTGTAGCGCATACTTATATAATGATTTTCCTGCTTCCGTCACTTCTAAAAATCTCCCATTTCTCTCTACTAATTTCGTTCCCAATTCATCTTCCATTGTTTTCAGCTGCTGACTTAGCGGAGGCTGGGAGATATGAAGTCTTTGAGCGGCAGCGGAAATTTTTCTTTCTTCTACAATAGCTATGAAATATCGCAGTTGTCTAATATCCATCAGTGGAAAAACATCCCTCCTATATGAAAAACTTAAGTAAAATTAATTTTTTTTATATTTTTCATATACTTCATTCTAAGATATCATGATTCTAGATAAAAAGAAATTTCTCGAAACGGCTTTAACAGCGATGATTTTTCAAGATTTTCCAAATGTTGGATAGAACATCGAGATACTTAAATATAAGCTTTTCTTGTTGGAGCCCCTTATTTATCAGCCATGTAGAACTCATTTCTATTATCACTTGGAAGTCTCAATAATAAACATCATGTATAAGGGTGAGGTAATATGAAGCAACTACGTTTTTACAGCGGTTTAAGCATATTTCAATGGTTTTTTTTCTTGCTGGCCACTTCCATTGCATTACCGATCGTAATCGGAGGAGTATTTCATTTAACGATAGAGGAAATCTCCGAATTGATGCAACGAACTTTTTTTGTGGTGGGCATAAGCTCTTTTATACAAGGATGGCTCGGACATCGATATCCGATCGCTGACGGTCCTGCAGGTTCATGGGTCAGTGTATTTGTCATTTTAGCGGGTATGGCGATTCAGCAGGGGGAAAGTACGACAGAAACATTACAGCTTTTAGAAGGTGGCTTGCTAGTTACGGGATTTTTACTATTTATTCTCGGTATAACTGGCCTGGTTAATCGGCTGATGTTTTTGTTCACTCCTTTAGTTACTGGTTCTTTTCTTTTGATTCTGACTCTTCAACTAAGTGGTGTATTTTTAGAGGGAATGCTCGGAATACAAGAACAGTTCAACCTGGATTATGGAATAGCAGCGATTTCATTTGGCGTATTTGTTTTAGTGATTGTGCTATCAATTAAAGGAAAAGGATGGATGAAAAGTTACTCCGTGCTGTTAGGAATTTTAATTGGGTGGTTACTATATTTCTTATTGGGAAAAACCCCTAATACGATTTCCACACAGGCTTCCTTTATTAAATTACCAGAAATTTTTGCATGGGGGACTCCGCAGTTAAATGCTGGAATGGTTATAACCTCCATTATCTTTACGTTTATTGTAGTCTCTAATACAATAGCGGCCGTTACGGCTGTAAAACAAGCAGTTCCGGAATCAGGGGAATCCGAAAAACAAACCATTAACCGCGCCAGTTGGGCAGGCGGTATTACACATGTTCTTTCATCTCTTTTTTCTACGATTGGAATTGTGCCATTGCCAGTATCGGCAGGCTTTATCCGATTAACCGGGCAAAAACGAATGATGCCTTTCCTGGTAGCAAGTTTAGCCTTATCAGGTATAGCCTGTGTTCCGGCGATCGTCAACTTCTTAGCCATGCTTCCCGCCCCTATTGCTTGTGCCGTAAGTTTAGCATCCTTTGTCCAAATGATCGGGATTTCGTTTCAGTCCCTTTTGAAAGACGAATTAGATCAACGCCGGTTAACTATATTAGGAATCACATTGCTAATCAGTTTTGGAATAATGTATCTTCCTAAAGGAATATTTCAGAGTCTGCCTACGATTCTCCAATATTTTTTAAGCAATGGTCTCATTGTTGGTACGATCATCGTAATTGTGCTAGAACAGCTATGGAAAACAAAAAACATTAGTGAAAAAAATCATATTTAATATTTACTTTGAATGAGTCACGAAGAATTCATGAAATTGGCAATCGAGTTCTTGTTCTTTGGAAATAAATAAATAGCATTTTAACGGAACATGTTCTCCAAGAGAAAGAATATAATTTCACTCCTCAGGTAAAAAGAACGGAGCAACAATATTAGAATAGAGGCGTATATTTATGTGGAAGTGGATGATCGCATTTATAGGATGTATTCTCTTGCTGCAAGGTTGTATGTCTAACAATAGCGGAGAACCGAAAAAACAAGAAAAGGAGAAAGAAATCATGAGCGAAGGATTAAATAAAGAGTTGCTTCAAGCAGCAGAACAAGGAAAGGCAGTCGCCATAAGCAGACTCATTAAGGAAGGTGCGAATATCAACGCGCAAGACTCAAAAGGACGGACTGCCACTATGATTGTAACCTATAACAATGATGTAGAAACCGCAAAAGTATTGATTAAGGCGGGTGCAGATGTGAATATCCAGGATGATATGAAAAACAATCCCTTCCTGTATGCTGGAGCGGAAGGGTATATAGATATTCTAAAACTTACGATTGAAGCAGGGGCCGATCCGGCGATTACAAACCGGTATGGGGGAACTGCTTTAATCCCTGCCTCAGAACATGGATATGTGGATGTAATCAAAGAACTTCTTACCCATACGGATATTGATGTGAATCATGTCAATAATCTTGGTTGGACAGCTTTATTAGAAGCAATTATTTTGAATGATGGAGACGAAAAGCAGCAGCAAACGGTGCAATTGCTGATAGAAAATGGGGCGGATGTGAACATTCCAGATAATAATAAGGTGACTCCTTTACAACATGCACGTGAGAAAGGCTTTAAAGAAATTGAAAAAATTTTGTTAAAAGCAGGGGCAAAATAAATATTTGAAGCTGTTATTTTTGCTAAACTCAAATAACAGCTTTTTTTATACCCTTATCTGTTCACATTAAGGAAAGATGCAGTAGGGGATTATACCTCAACAGTCAGGCGCGTTCTTGAATAAAGCTCTCAGATTTTAAACGACTTTATTGTTTTACTTTTAAGTGCAAAGAAGTACACTTTTCACAGGCTTTTCCCTCTTGAAAAGTCCGTCCAGCATCACTGGTTGGACTTTTCGCGGGCTTTCTCCACTTGAAATGTCCGTCCAGTATCGCTACACCAAAAATTAAATTACTTTATTGTCACATTACAATTTTGTTTTTTAAAAAGCAGGTTGTACTCTAGATCAATCTGAGAGAATGTCTCATTTTTAGAGACATTTCTTTTTTTCTAACCAATAATATCTAATTTCTTCTTGAAAAACATGTTTTTATTCTCATGACACGAAGTAAAAATAAATCATGTTATACAGACTGAAACATCTTACGAGTTAGGTTAATAAATTCATCTAAAGGTGGTGTCATCCATTTATCTTTATGCCAAGCAATTTGAGTATAAAGCGGTGATGAGGAAGCATTCCACGGTAATTCCTTTAATCGTCCCTCTTCAAGTTCTTTTTTTACAACCATCTCAGGAAGTAATGCCACGCCCAACCCTGCAATCACACATTGTTTGATGGCCTCTATACTGGCAAATTCTATTTTATCTAATGGGTAGATTCCAAGAGAATTTAGGGATTCTTCAAACATATTTCTATATGAACAACCAGCTTCTGTAAGTAATAGAGTTTCATGCTTCAGATTATCTATTGAAAACGCTGATTTAGGTTGGTTTGGTGATATTACTAGTTTTAACTCCTCTTTGATAAGTTGCACCACTCTTAACGATCCTTCAGGCTTGCTTTTATCCATAATAAAAGCAACATCTAATAATCCCTCCATAAGCTGCTTTCTCGCCATTTCGTCAGAATGTGCAGGTCTAAATACGAGTTTAACTTTTGGAAATACAGCCTTGAACTCTTTAAGAATTGGAGGTAATCGATAGGTACACTGACTCTCCTGAGCCCCTATTGTTAGAATACCAGATAGTTCTTCTTCTCCGTTTGCAGCCGTAATGGCTTCTTCACTTAATCGAATCATTTTTTCAGCATATGTTTTAAATTGATATCCGGCATCTGTTAAAACCAATCTTTTTCCTAAACGCTCAAATAAGGGTTTGCCAATCTCATCTTCAAGGGCTTTGATTTGAGCGGTTACACTTGATTGTGCAAAATTCAATATTTTTGCCGTTTGGGTAAAGTTCAAATTTTCTGCGGCTATCTTAAAAGTAATCAGCTGTTTGATTTCCAATTCGCTCTCCTCCTCTTAATCGTAATTATCGATTGATTCAATCGAAATAATCCGTTTTATTGTTTTTGAGTTTCATTATAAAATAGTAAATACTAACTAACAAATCAACTACAAAATGGAGGAATTACTGATGACCATTGCAGTTATTTACGGTGGAAGCCGTCCAAACGGTAATACAGAATCGTTAACAAAGTTAGCGACTCAAGGCTTAGTTGTGGAAGAAATATATCTGAAGGAATATTTAATTGAACCGATAGTAGATAAGCGGCATGCAGAGGAGGGATTTCCCGAAGTGAATGATGATTACAACGTCATTATTGATCGTATTCTTCCGCACGATATTCTTATTTTTTCTACACCGATTTATTGGTATAGCATGACAGGAATAATGAAAAATTTTATTGATCGTTGGTCCCAGACTTTAAGAGACACAAAGTATCCCGATTTTAAAAAGCAAATGTCTCAGAAAAGAGCATATGTCATTGCAGTGGGTGGAGATCAGCCATACATTAAAGGTTTACCAATGATTCAGCAGTTTCAACATATCTTTGACTTTGTAGGGACAACTTTTGAAGGATATATTATTGGAGAAGGAAACAGACCGGGTGATATTGCACAAGACTTGAAAGCACTGTATGCAGCGGAAAACTTCGAAAAAAATTACAATAATGCTTCAGGCTGAGTTCCTCACGCTATTAAATCGGTATTCTTAACTCTACTTGCAGGTAGCAAGAAAAACAAAAACCATTCTATATTGAATGGCTTTTTTCTTTATCATAATTTGATGAAGTACGAGAATGTGTTAATTTGCGGTCTAATATTTTTTTAGTGACTGGCATAAAGTAATTAAGTATTAGCCCGCCTAAACAAACGGTTAATAAAGTGCCAACGCCAATCGGCCCATTAAAAATCAATGCCATGATCAAGAATACGAGGTAAATGAATGTTCTCGAAAAAAATATATTTGTTTTAGTTAATTCTTGTATGATTATTGTTAATCGGTCAACTGGTATTGGTGCAAAATTTGTGTGTAAATAAATGGCAGTTCCAAATCCTATTACAACTAAGCCGATTCCAAAACAAACAACTTTGTTGAACCATAGTTCAGGTGTTATCAAATTGTGTAATAATAAAAGCCACATATCAATACCGACACCTGTTATAAATGCTGTTAATAACCCCAGAACTTCAGGCCTTTGTCTTTTTAAAAGTGAATTACAACAGATTAATATGAAAGCGATAATGATTTCCCAACTTCCCACGGTAAGCCCCACATTTATGGACAGTCCTACCAAAAGTGCATCAAAAGGTGATGTTCCAAGATCTGATTGTATAGTCAAAGAAATACCAAAGGTTAATATTAAAATTCCTAATACAAAATAAACATATTTCACTCCACTCGACCTCTTTATCGTTGTGTTTTGTTGCAAATACAACAAATTTAAGTTAAATTTAATATATGCTAAATTTATTGCATATGCAACAAAAATATGTGCCTAAGGAGTTAATTATGAAGGAAATTCTTCGTGAAATTGGAATGATAGCAAGAGCATTAGATTCAATAAGCAATATCGAATTTAAAGAATATGACCTTACAAAAGGGCAGTATTTGTACCTTGTGCGAATATGTGAAAACCCTGGAATCATTCAAGAAAAGGTAGCTGAGATGATAAAAGTTGATCGAACAACTGCAGCTCGTGCTATTAAAAAACTTGAAATGAATGGCTTTATTGAAAAGAAAGATGATGAACATAACAAAAAAATAAAAAAACTCTTTCCAACTGAAAAAGGAAAAAATGTTTATCCTTTCATAAAAAAAGAACATGATCATTCGAATAGTGTCGCATTAACAGGATTCTCCGAAAGAGAAGCAGAAACCATTTTCAACCTCCTTCAGAGAGTAAGAAAAAATATTGAAAAAGACTGGGAATTAATAAAAAAGGGAAACAAAAGAGATTACTAAATATATAAAGGAGCCATATCTAAATGACAATAAAGTTAAAAAAGTGTACCCATGAAGATTTACAAACACTCCAAGAAATAAGTATTGAAACATTCAACGATACATTTAAAGATCAGAATTCACCCGAAAATATGAATGCCTATTTGGAAAGAGCATTTAACTTAAAACAATTAGAAAAAGAATTATCCAATATGTCTTCGGAATTCTTTTTTGTTTATTTTCATAATGAAATGGCTGGATATTTAAAGGTCAATACCAATGAAGCACAGTCTGAAGAAATGGGTAAAGAATCATTTGAAATCGAGAGGATCTACATAAAGAACAAATTCCAAAAACATGGGCTTGGTAAATATCTGCTAAATCAAGCTATGGAAATTGCAATGGATCGTAAGAAAAAGAAAATCTGGCTAGGCGTATGGGAAAAAAATGAAAATGCTATTGCTTTTTATAAGAAAATGGGGTTTGTTCAAACTGGGGCTCACTCCTTTTATATGGGTGATGAAGAACAAACGGACCTTATAATGACCAAAACACTTATATAACAATAAATCCTTCAATATATTTATTAAGAAACAAGTTTTAGTCCTACAGCTTCAAAGAAAGCAGCAACAAATACTTTCATCCAATCTGTATTCATTTAATAAACACCTCCAATTTTATTCTTTCCAAAAAGCAAAAAAAGCCTGAGAGAAAACTGTTACATTTTCTCCTAGGCTTTTATCCCTCCGTGACACAGTAAAAATGCGAATTTATCTCGGACTAGAACAACAACGTGTTCTAATTTAATTATGTTGCTCAAGGCATTGATGCACTGCCATCATATCTCGTTTATTCAACTCACGTATACGATTGAAAATGGGAATATGTGCAACAGCTTCTGTTAATAAGCCTTCATCTACAACATCACTTACTGTTCCAGTTAACCATGTTTTTACTTGTATGCCATCAACAAGCTCCTTTAGGCCATCATCATTGATGCCACTTGCATAACAACTTACACATGGAATGGTTAATTTAAACACGCCATCATGGAGATTATCTTCTGATATCACTTTCTTCCCTTTACAGAATGGACATGGATGGCTTTTTTTAATTTTATTAATTTGGGTAATTAATTTTTTGTAGCCAAACGCTTCATAGACATAAGTTAGTTTTTTGTATTTTCCATTGGTGAAATACTTATCTATGATCGTTTCTCTCGTCTCAGTGATATTGGCAAAATCACTGATGGTGATTCGATTATTAAGGCTGATGGATTCGATATTGCCGCTAATACTGCCCCAGAATGGTAAGACATTTTGTAATACCATTTCATAACCCGTAAAGCTTGCTAGTTCTAGTTCAAGCATTTTCAGCGCGACTTGTGTTTCCCTAGGCAGCAGAGAGACGTCTTCTGTCAAAATCATATCTCCGCCTACAATAGACTTCAATTTTTCCAGTTCAGGTAAGTTCCCAGTTATTTTCAATACTTGGTCAATCGGCTGATTGATTATTTCACGAATATCTATATCTCCAAATTTAAGCGGTTTATGATGGTTTAAAACAGTACCCTCACAAATTGGACATGTAATCATTTCTTTAGAAGCTTTCATTTGCTCCTTAATGATTGATTTTGAAACAACAATATACATACCAAGGATCGTATTAAAACCGACCCATGTTCTACGTGCCTTGCCTTTCTTATCATAAAATGACTTTTCAAAATACCCGTACCAAAATGTATGCTTTTCTTCATCTGACATCTCATGATAGCTTTTTGTTAAATCTTGACCAAGTTCATTCTTAATTTCTTCAAATAGAAATTCTAACTTTGGATATTGATAAAATTTTAATACTTCCATTATTTCTGGATAGAATAGACCATCCCAGAATGGAAGATTTTTGTCTTGAATGACAAGATCTTTATCAAATATTTCAATCTTAAGACGTCCTGAGCATGATGGGCAATGATTGTCCGGAGAAAAGAAATCAAATCTCCTCGTATCTTTATTAGTCGGATGAGCTGCTACAATATAGTTGATCAATCCACCCATTTCATAGAGAAAACTATATTGACTATACAAGTGTCTTTCTAAATCAATTGCGATCACAGGTGCGATTTTGTCAGATTCGTATTCACCATAAATTAAGCGGGCCATTGATGATAAGCTTTTTAAGATGCCGCCCTTATAGACGTTTTCTGCCTCTTTAAAGTAGGCAATATGATTTTCTTTTAAATAGGTAATTCCATTTTGCTGCTTGAGTGTAGAAGAAATAGGCGATGGTGCAGCGGTCGCATCGATTTTTTTAAGACGATAATAATCATCGTGACTGACAACATCAAGATGCTCCACAGGTGCAAGCTGTCTTTTACCAAAGTCAACGATAAAATCGGAGTTTGCTAGCATATATGAATTATGTTCGATCATGATGATAGAGACGGATTCATCTTGCAGAATGATTCTTATGCTATCAATGAATTGATTTAAAATATTTTGTGATAAACCTTTTGAAGGTTCGTCAAATATAAAAAGCGTATGTGGATTTCTTGAGTTAGCAAACAACTCAGAAACTAAATGGACACATTGAAATTCACCAGTTGATAAAGACTGTGTTTTTCTTTCTAATGTCAAGTAACCAAGTCCAAGTTTGATTAATAAGCTTAAGCGTTTATGTACGATGTCTTCTTTTGGCAGTTCATCAATAATATCTTCAATCGAGCGCAGAAAAATATCATCAATATCTTCACTATATTTTGTGAGCTTCTTTTTAATATCAAGAAAAGTTGCAACAGTTGACCGGCTCGTAATCGATTGGTTTCGATCTTGACCTACCATAACGAGTTTATCTTTCTTGTATCGCTTCAGAAAATCTTGAGCTATGCATTCATTGATAAGTGTAGATTTCCCGCATCCTGATTCACCCGTAACGGTTACCAGTCTATTTTTTGGAATCTGAAATTCTGCCATTTGGATATTCCGGCAATATAAATCATGAAATTGATAGTATTCTGTTGGCGTTGTTTGATTTCGTTCCAGAACGATTGGCTCGGGACGAGGAGATACTTCTACAATTTTTCCACCATATTTTCCGCTGCCAGGTCCGAAGAACAATTGCTCATTCGTTGTATCGAGCACTGTGTCTGAATGATCAATGAGCCAAATTTGATTCTTAAAGCCTAAATGTTTAATCTGTTCTAAAATGTTCAATAGTGTTTGGTGATCAAGACCAACAGAGATTTCATCAATAATAATAACGGTATTTTCACTTACTGCCATAAACTCTGCCAAGTAAAGACGTGTTAATTCTCCACCTGACAATGTACCCATAATGCGATTTAATGTTAAGTAACCAATATTCATATTGATAATGTTTTTAAGAATATTTTGTTTCCCTTCACTAAGATTTAGAGCATCTGCTAGTGAAAGAATGGTTTCAACGCTCAAGTTATTGATATCGGAAATATTATGTGGCTGATCCAATAATTCAATCGTATATTGCAGGGTTTCTTGATTATAGCGCCTTCCCTCACACTTTGGACATTCGACATTATTATTAGTACCGCGGCCTTTACACTTAGGACACCAGCCTAATTCATTATTAAATGAAAAGACTTCTGGGGAAAGATCGTATTTTTCGGCAAGTCTTCCACGAATCTCTGTAAATACGCCAGTATGCGTGCCAATTGTTGAACGCGGATTGGAAGAAATGGATGATCTTCCGAGAAAAAGTACTAAAGGCATCTCTTCCATCTTGATGGCACTGAAATTAGTTTCCATAATATTTGGAAATAAGTACTGATATTCAGCCTTTGGCAATAAGGAAACGAGACGCTTCTTGGATTCTTCACCAATGGTTTGACAAAATGTAGTTTTACCAGATCCGGATAAACCAGCAATTCCGAGCGTCTGATCTTCCGGCAAGACGGCATCTAAACGGTTAATATTGTTGGCAATTAATTGATTTATTTTCATTGGATATCATCTCCATTCTCTAAATCTAGTATTGCCATGTTAGCACAACTTCAAATGAATTTGTTGCGTTTTTTTCGAATCGGCAACCTTATACTAATGGTAGACAAATTTCTTAGCGATGTTAAAAATGGGGGAATTGGGCTTAACTTTGTAACCGCGTTTTTTTCCTGACTCTACCCCACCTTGAGAAAAAAAGATTACCCAGCGTGGAGCAATCTTATGCTAACCGTGTTTCAAGTTTTTAAAAGGTTGATCTTACATGTTTTGTAATGATCCATTATGGACTCGTCCTTTTTCCTTAATTAACTAATACCATTGCATTAACAATGTTTTTCTACCGTTTATAGAAGCTTTTGATTTTTCTCAGCATTGATTTATCCTTTAAAAGTCTGAAAGGGACAAGAGAAGGGGCAAGATTCACTTCAATAATCCAAATATGTCCCTTCTGATCACATCCTACATCAAGTCCGAAAGTAAGTTGGCCAGAATAATAGTTACCTAATGTAACGGAAGTTAGTAGAGAGACTCTGTCAATTTCGGATAAAATAAATTGGAGAGGGACCACGAATAATGAAGAACGAAAGCTAGCCTCCTCTATGGTTAAAACCTCTCTGGCCACATTTGTAACAATAAAATGTTCAGCTGCAACTTTACAAACCTTACCTGTTACGTTCCATTCCGTTGAACCTTTTCTTCTCTGTACCATAACTCTTATGTCAAAAGGATTTCCATCGATATGAGCCAAAGGGATTTTCTGTTGAACAACGTAATACTTCCTTTTCGGTTTTTGATCCATTAGGTATCGATATGTTTGATCTCTACTGGTGAAGGCTATCTTTTTAGCTTGATTGTGAATTTGAAAATGGTCCTCTCCTAATTTAGACACTTGTATGACACCATATCCGAAACGTCCCATACATGGTTTCACTATTACTACTCTATGGCGGTCAAGTAACTCCCATAACGATTCTTCCGTTAGCAATTGGGTTTCGGGCAAATGTTCCGATAGTAGCTTCTCATCTCTCAATACCCGATGTATTATCCATTTCCCCCCATTTCTCCCCATTGGTTTCACCACCTTTTCATTTTTCATTACATCGTATTCACAGGAACATTATTTTCTTGGACAATCTTTTAACAAGCAGAGGGTTTTGAATAATAAAAAAATGATAATCAACGTTGTCTTGTCTTTAGTTTCGGCAAGTTGTTTTATTTGTGCTAAAAAGTAAAATTGTGTTAAAAATAATTACATAAATAATTGAAAAGTTGAAAGTAGGAAAATGAATGAGTACAGTGATAAAACAAAAACGCAATAAACTGATGATGGTTGTACGGGCACTATTGGTTGTTATTGGGGGATTTATAACTGCATATGGGCTAGAGGCGGTATTAATCCCAAACCAAGTATCAGACGGTGGTGTGACAGGACTGAGTATCGTTGGCTCACAATTGATTGGATTACCCCTAGGACTTCTAATTGCATTATTAAATATTCCCTTCGTATATTTAGGATATAAACAAATTGGTAAAAGTTTTGCTGCTTTTTCGGTTCTCGGTATAGCTTCACTAGCAGTTAGCACCAGCCTTATGCATCATGTAACAACCATAATTCAAGGGGACACATTATTAATAACCGTTGTTGGTGGGATTATCATCGGTTTTGGAATGGGATTAGCCTTACGTAATGGCGGGGCATTAGATGGAATTGATATGTTAGCCGTATTGCTTTCTCGAAAGTTACCTTTTGGGACAAGTGATCTAATTCTATTTTTAAATATGTTTGTTTTTATTGTCGTATCAACCATATTTGGTCTGCAAGGAGCCATATTATCAGCGATTGCCTACTTTATAGCATCTAAAGTCATTCACATTGTTGAGGAAGGTTTAAGTGGCTCGAAAACCTTTAAAATTATCACTACTGAACCTGAATTAATGGTTAAAACCATACGTGAGAGATTGGGCCGTGGAGCAACGTATACGCTGACACTTGGCAGTTATTCAAATGAGCAATTCAAGGAAATCACTTGTATCATTAACCGTTTGGAGGAAAGCAAAATGAAAGAAATCATAAATGAAATTGACCCAAAATCCTTTGTAGCGATATACGATGTATCAGAAGTGCAGGGTGGCAGCTTCATAAAGCGTGATATTCATTAAAAAAGCGCAATCCACAGGCACTGTTCTAATTATCTGATTTTAGAAAAATAACCTTGTTAAGCAAGTGAAATAGGATGTTATAAATCAGAAAGACTAATCGGGGAAGTGACGTTCCTATTACTACTTTCTAATATTATTCAGGAATTAAATGAACAGAGGGGATATGTAAGTGGATAAAAGAATACAAGAGTTAATTGATTTCACAAAGATAAAGTTTGGTTTAGATCATTACTACTTACAACGCCATAGCCTTTCACGAAACGTCAACATCTTCAATGAAACGGTTTATATACTTTGTATGGAATGGTTTCCTAATGATGTAACTATACAAGAGGATGATGATTCAAACCCTGAAGGCACAGCAGTTATTGAGATAAATGTGAATACTCGTAAGTTTGAGAGTGCTATTTTCGTAATGGGTAAGACATTTGCAAAGGGTGGGATTAAGTTTGCCAACCTGGATACAAATACAATAATAAAATGGATTGAGCGAGAAACGGGATTAACATATGGGAAGCAATTTCAATTACATAAAGAGGACGAAGGAGAACTTCAATTTAAAGAATGCTTTGAAGGTGCATCAGTGTCTCCTTCTGGAATTATTGATGTTAAATTTAATTTGGAAGGGAAACTTACCTCGTTCTCTGTTCATGGCCAATTTCCTTCTAAAGAAATGGTTAAAGAAGAAGCTTATGCCCTTTCACTTGAAAAGGTGGAGAATATAGCAAAGGAACAGTTGAAATTGATTGAATTTCCTTCATTTGAACAAAAGAAAATATCACCTGTTTATGCAGTTGAAGAGATTTATGTTACGAATGATGGAACGTCTACGATTCCATTTGAAATAATAGCGGATGTAAGGTCGTTTTTGAAAATAGATAAAACTATTTCTTGGAATAAACCAATCAATGAACCATTTATAAGAAAAGAGATTAGTTGGATTGAAGATGTCACGGCTGAACAAGCATTTGCATGCGAGCCAAGTCCTTTTTCATTCCCGATCACAAAGGTAGAACAAGAGAAATGTGTGATGGCTGTCGAAGAGTTATTAAGACAGGAATATCCGAAAGATACTGGGAGATGGATGCTTAAAACTCTACATCGTGACAAAGGATATATTCATGCAATATTGAGGGCTAACCACCAGGATAATCGTGTCTTTCAAAGAAAACTGATGATAATGATTGATGCCAGGAGCCTTCAAGCAGTAAATTATATGGATAACAAACCAATGTTGGAGATTTATGATCAATTTCAAACACCTGATAAAGTAACGATCACGAAAGATGAAGCATTTGAAAAAATCAAGGAATTGTTTGAGCTCAAACCTTATTATGTATACGACTTTGAGCAAAAACAATATGTATTATGCGGAAAAATTGATTGTCAGCATGGAGTAAATGCTGGAAGCGGTGAAGTTATTTCATTAGATGACTTATAGTTTTACTAGTTGAGGAGGACATTAAATCCGCTATTTTTATTAAATGACTATTATCTAGTGGCTTACCGGACACTGAGTAAGTTATTTGCGAAAAAACATAGGAAATAGCTATATTTTTACAAAATAGCGGAATCAAAGTCTACAAACATTTGGAATTAACTCATTTTGACATAAATAAAGGAACTGATGTCCGCTAAGCTCAGATAGAAATAACATTAGGTGCGGTGCCACACTAGTCAACGTTCTTACGGTTAGGATATTGCCTGATTTAACCTAGTTAGAATCAAGAATAAAAAACTTCACATGATTGTACAAAATAATAGGCGAAGAAGTAATATCTTGACATATAAACAATTTTGTAATAAATTATCCTTAATTCGAGATAGTTTATTTTGAGATATGTTAAAAATAAAAGTTCAATGTGAAATTGTTGAACAGATTAATGTAATCCTAAAAGGAGTATGTTCACATGTATATAGTTGCTGTCGGTCTCAGCCATAAAACAGCACCCGTGCAAATTAGGGAGAAATTTTCTTTTCATTCTTCTCAACTCGGTAAAGCAATGAAAGCACTGCAAAGGAAAAATGGAATTATTGAAAATGTTATTTTGTCCACTTGTAATCGAACTGAAATTTATGCAGTGGTTGATGAGCTTGAGATGGGTAAGACTCAACTTGAAGATTTCCTTTCTGAATGGTTTCAAATCGAAAAAAAAGAAATTTTACCTTATTTGTTTTTCTATATACACGAGCTTGCCATTAAACATCTATATGAAGTTACATGTGGTTTAACTTCGAAGGTCTTAGGCGAAACCCAAATCTTAGGACAGGTTCGTTCGAGTTTTTTGCTTGCTCAACAGGAAAAGACAACTGGGACTGTCTTTAATCATACTTTTAAAAAAGCAGTCACCCTAGGAAAACGGGCTCACACAGAAACAGAGATAGGCAATAGGGCTGTTTCAGTAGGTTATGCAGCGGTGGAAGTAGCAAAAAAGTTCTTTACAGGATTTCACGACCTTTCTATTCTTATTATCGGTGCTGGTGAAATAGCGGAATTGCTCTTGAAAAATATTAAAAGTAATGGGAAAAATAAGGTATCAGTAATGAATAGAACTTTTGAGAGGGCTCAGGTATTGGCAAAACAATATGGAGCTGAACCAATTCCAATAGAAGAGCTGCCTAAAAAAGTGATTGGAACAGATATCATAATTAGTGCAGCGTCTACAGAGAGCTTTATCATTACCCAAAATATGATTCACACAAGTAGGCCTCAATTATTTTTAGACTTATCAGTTCCTCGAAGTATTAATCCTGATATCGATGAGATAAAGAATGTTACTCTTTACAATATTGATGATCTCCATGACATCATGAGTACTAATCTATTGGAACGGAAGAAGGCAGCAAAGAAAATCATGTCTCTAATAGAAGGAGAAATGGATGAATTTATAAATTGGGTGAATTTATTAGATGTAGTACCTATTATCTCTGCACTTACTGATAAGGTCTCAATGATCAAAAAAGAAACAATAGCAAGTTTGAATAGGAAAATCCCAAATCTATCCGAGCACGACAAAAAGGTATTTGAAAAGCACATGAATAGTATTGCGAACCAAATGTTGAAAGAGCCTTTATCCTATATTAAAGAATTAGCGGAGTCCTCTGATTCAGACCAGGAGCTAAATGTAATCAGTAAGATGTTTAATATTGAGGAATCAGTAGAAAAATATCGTGAAGAACAGACATACCTTACAAGTTAATGTTATATAAAATTTCCGAATTGTGGCAAATGTAGTATATATTTTATCTTTAATATGAGATATTTGAGGTGAGATAAATGATTCAAACATTTCCGGCAACATCCCGT
Organism: Bacillus sp. JJ1773; assembly: GCF_036962035.1. Lineage (NCBI taxonomy): Bacteria > Bacillati > Bacillota > Bacilli > Caryophanales > Bacillaceae > Bacillus > Bacillus sp. JJ1773. The sequence continues at coordinate 71,165 of NZ_JBALNX010000039.1, read as the reverse complement.
TATTCCGTAAAAAATGATTGGTTAGAGAGCAACTTGAGTTTTTCATTTGGTGAATACTATGATGAATCCAATATCCAATTTGGCCCACTTCGTGTTTTTAATGACGATACGGTACAAGCTGGAAAGGGATTTGGCATTCATCCGCACAGAGAAGCAGAGATTGTATCCATTGTTTTGAAGGGCCAGCTTAAACATGAGGATAGTCTAGGGAATACGGGGATCCTACAATTTGGAAATGTTCAGCGTATGACTGCTGGAACAGGTGTCCTTCATTCCGAAATGAATGCTTCTCTGGAAGAAGAATCTAGCTTTTTACAGCTATGGTTTAAGCCTAATCAAAAACAATTACCACCATCCTATGAAGATATTGAATACAATGTTGATGCTATGAAAAATCAGCTGTTACCTATCGTTTCTTCAAAAACTATTAATGGAGCGGCGAAAATTCATAGTGATGTTACCTTATACTTATCCAAATTAGAGGCTGGAAAAGAGATTATCCATCAACAAGAACAAGATAGAAAAATGTTTGTGTTTGTTATTGAAGGAGAACTTCTTTTAAACAATGATGTGATTGTTGGGAAAAGAGATAGCGCACGAATAACCGAACAAACCGAACTTGTTTTAAAATCAACTAAAGAAACCTTCTTTTTATTGATTGATTTAGGTGGTGAGTAATATGCTATTGATTCGTCATTCGATCGGAAGCCGCCTATTTTATCAAACAGATAACTATACAATACAGCTTACAGGTGATAAGTGGAGTATTTATATTCCCATTTCCGAAGAAGAGGCAGGCGAGATTCTCAAATTTAAAGAGGAATTAAACCTATTTGATGTAGAGCAAAACCAAAAGACTTGGTACTATTCTTCAGATGCAAATATTGAGTATAACAAGAATCAAATAATTATTACTGCAGACCATAAAACAGTCTATCCAGTATAGAAATAACAAAAAGAGAGGAACATGAAAAATGACAAAAATCGGTATCTTACTAGGAAGTCTTAGAAAAGAATCTTTTTCAAAAAAGCTTGCAGCAAATGTTGCATCTTTATTGCCTGCAGGATATGAAGCTGAGATCATAGAGATTGGAAATTTAGCTTTATATAATCAGGATTTCGATGATGAAAACAACGTTCCAGCGGAGTATACTTCATTCCGTAATAAAATGAAGGAAATTGATGCCGTTTTATTTATAACGCCAGAATATAACCGTTCTGTACCAGCTGTTTTAAAGAATGCCCTTGACGTAGGTTCTCGTCCATATGGAGCAAGCGTATGGAATGGTAAACCGGCTGCAATTATCAGCCAATCTCCTGGTAATTTAAGTGCATTTGGCGCAAATCACCATTTACGCCAATCTCTTGTTTTCCTAAATATGCCACTAGTTCAACAACCTGAAGCATATATTGGGAATGTTGCAGCTTTATTAGATGAAAATGGAAAAGTTAAAGATGAAGGTACAATTAAATTTTTACAATCCTTTGCAGATGCGTTTGTTGATTTAATTAAGAGATATCAAAGCTAAGGATATTCCAAATCTCTTGATAAAAACAAATTTTCATAATTCTGTACACCTTTAGGTAGATAATCTTTTGGTACGAGGGTGCCAGTCGGTAGTCAATCATTTTGACTATCGACTGGCACTTTTTTGTTTGTATCATGTAGGAAAGCATCTGGATTGACCGATTTTGATACATATTACATTTTTGTTAGAAATATGTTTTTCTTTATCTGAAAATGAAGTAATTTACTAAATGTAAATAGATTAACAATCAGTTTAAGGACAGGTTACTATTGACGGAATCGACAATTATTTCAAAAAGGCCTGTATATAATGGTTTTAGTTTTAAAGGGAAGGAGTTGAAAATGCTCTCTGTCATGATTTGAAAAGACGATTCGAAACTTATGAAGGAGGAATAGAAATGGTATTTAAAACGCTTTGGAAACTATCGGTTTCATTACTTGCCCTCATGCTTTTTGCTGCTTGCAGCAATGGCCATGAGATGAACCCTGAAGGTGAACCTGCAAATATTGAAATGTCTCCTGAAGAAGAACCAGCGAATAGTGATATGATTCCTGAGGAAGAGCCAGCGGATGAAATGACTCCTGAAGAACCGGCAGAAAGTGAAATAACTCCAGAGGAAGATCCTGCAAATAGTGATTTAAATTCAGATGAGCCGGCAAGCGGTGATGAGGATGCAGAGGAATCTAGTAACTAATATTGAATTTAGCAGGAAATAAAGTGCGTATGCGATGAGAAATATAGATGCTAATCATAAAGGGCCTTTACCTAACAACTGGGTAAAGGTTTTATTCTTTATGATCTCTTAATTACAATATATAAATGCAAGGGAGAAATCGGCAAATAATACGGGTGCTGTCCGTTACCACTATCAGCGATTATCCCTTTATTATTCTCTTCGTTTACTATCTTTAGGATGAATTTACATTGAATTAACACTCGTTTTTTATACTTAAGAAAAGGAAATCCGATGAGGAGTGATTCAATTGCACCGGAACAATGAGGAGAAAGAATTTTTTATACGGCTATATCATTATAAAAAAATCGCTGCAGTGAAGAGCCCTAAAGGGATTGAAAAAGTTATTAAACAGAAGGATCGAATCAGTGCTGTTTTTTTGCTTACTGGAAATATCATGTCAATAAAAGGATACGTTGATCTTTTCAAAAAAGAAGGCTTACCTGTTTTTGTTCATATTGAGAAAATAGGCGGTTTGAGCATGAATGATGAAGGACTTGATTTTATTGCAAATTATGTACAGCCTTTAGGCATTGTAACAACCAAACCTAATATGGTTGCAAAAGCGAAAAAGAGAAAGCTTATGGCCATACAGCGAGTGTTTATGATCGATACGGAAGTATATGATCATGTATTGCATTCATTAGATCAAAACGCTCCTGATATAATTGAGATCATGCCATCAAGACTTCCGCATGTGATTAGGGACTTAAGTAAGCAAGTGAAAATACCGCTGATTACTGGCGGGTTGCTTTCAGAAAAAGCACATGCAATGGAGGTGCTTGACTGCGGGGCAATTGCGATAACTACCTCTAACACGGATATTTGGAAAGAGGATCTCTAAAGCAGCGATAGTAGAGCTAGCTACCTATATAAAATTATTTGTTAATTCGAACTTTAAAGTTTATTTACATAATTATAAAACTTCTATAACAATTAATCTTTACAATAATAATTGAAAAGTAAATAGAAGGCATTGGTTCTAATGAGAGAGACCTCAAATACTAACGGATCATCCCGTTTTATTTGAGGTCTATTTGTTTTTTCGGAGGTGATGAAAAGGTCTTAACGGATAAAAAATTAAGCTTGGATTAACGGCCTATAGCTTTTAAATAAAATGAATAAATAAATGGAGGAATAACAATTGAAAAAAATATTTGTTTTCATGCTAACTCTATTAATGATTTTCCTAACAGCCTGTCAATCGAATAAAGTAGCGGGAACGACAGGGGACAGCGATAGTAAGACGGACGAAAAAAGCGGAGAAAAAATTGAAATTACATATTGGTATGCCTGGGGAGATAAAATTGGGGAAAACAATGAAAATCTAGCAAAAATGTTCAATGAATCCCAAGACAAAATCCATGTAACAGCAGAATACCAAGGAACGTATATCGACCTTCATGCAAAAACACAAGCAGCATTAGCTGCCAAAAATGCTCCTGAAGTAACATTGAACGAAATTTCTTCAATTGGTGTATTTGCGAAATCAGGAATGACACAAGATTTAACGCCATTTATCGAACGTGATGATATTAATATGGATGATTTTAATCCTGGATTAATGGGGAATTCGTATGTAGATGACAAGCTTTATGGTCTCCCATACTTGCGTAGTACTCCAATTCTTTATATGAATACAACGATGCTAAAAGAGGCTGGTCTTGATCCATCGGGTCCAAAAGATTGGGCAGAATTTGAAAACTATTTAAGAGTTCTTACAGTGGAAGGCAAAACAGTCGGAATGACAATGCCAGTAAACATTTGGATGTATGAAGCTTTTGTTGGATCTGCTGAAGGTCAAATGGTGGCAGATGACGAGTCAAAAGTAACATTTGATGAAGAAGCTGGTGTTGAAGCACTGGAATTTTGGAAAAGGCTTGCCGGGGAAGGAATCATTAAGGTTCCGGGTGGTGAAACAGCAGCCGAAGTAGCCAAGCAAGACTTTGCAAACAGCCGTTCAGCAATGATTTTTTCTTCGACAGCCGACCTTTCGTATAATCTATCTGTTGCTAAAGAGAAGGGATTTGAATTAAACACAGCATTTATGCCGTCACATAAAAAAAATGCTGTGCCTACAGGCGGAGCTAATCTTGTTATGACAGCTGGATTGGACAAAGAAAAGCAAGATGCTGCATGGGAATTCATTAAATTTATGACAGCGAAAGAGCAAACGATTTATGCAAGTAAATATACTGGGTATCTGCCAAGCCGTTTGTCCGCAGTAGAGTCAGAAGAAATGCAAGCTTTATATAAGGAAACACCGCAATTTAAAGTAGCAGTTGATCAATTGCAATATGGACATCCTCGTCCAATGGCTGAAGCCTACCCAGAAATAGCCACGATTCTTACGAATGAAATTACAAGAACTTTATTAGAAAAAGATCTATCACCTAAAGATGCACTTGATGCAGCAGCTGAAAAATCGAACCAATTGCTTCAAAAATAAAAATGGCAGATTTATAGATTGTTTTGGAAGAAAAGTTTGAGGAATCTGCTTTTCTTCCCTACTTTCAAGGGGGAACGCGAATGATGGACTGGATAAAAAAAGTTAAAGCTGTGATTTTTGATTTAGATGGAACATTATATCAGGATTACACATTTTTAGGCCGTTATATTCAGCATATGCTTAAAGAGCAATTACAAAAAAGTGATTTAGAACAAGTCATTAAAGAAGCCTATTCGATATTAGAAGGCAGCCATCCTATACGTATTGGTTACTATTATAACCGCGAAAATCAAAAGGTGTACGCTCATGAAAACCTTAACCCAACCGCATGTTTTTCCTGGGACGGAGAAGAGTATGAAGATGGTATGGCGGAGAATAAGCATCTTTTCTATATAGGGGATCCATGGGGAATTGCTGGACTATACGCTCAGAAGTATAACGTAGATATATCAAAAAAAATGATGGTTTTTGATCTAGTGCGCAAAGAAATGCTCTGTGAGCCAAACAAAATTTATCGTCATAAAGCTTTATTTGATGCTATTTCTGAATTAAATGTGGAGAATAAAGTTTTTATGACAAATACACCTGAGCCTTCCGGATCCGAATTTGTAAAGTATTTAGAGATTGAGCACCATTTTGATGAATATATTTTTGACGCCAAAAAGCCTAATGGAATGCAGCTGAAGATGGAACAAATGCTTGCAGAGGGTTATGAGCCTTATGAAATATTGTCGGTTGGGGACAACCCATTTAATGATTTGTATCCCGTGAAAAATCTTGGTGGGAAAACCTGTCTGATTTCAGGATATTCTCATGCCGATTCGACTGAATGGGATGTTAAAGTCCAAACGATAGAAGAATTGACAGTGATTCTTCATCAATTATGCAGCCATTCGTCAGATAAATCGAAAGAAGATAGCTTGAGCGACAAGATCACGTTCATACATTAGTCAATAGATTTTGATTCTTTTAGAAGGAGAAGTGGCGCATGGCTGAGATAATTCTGAGAAATGTATCCAAAACATTTAAAGATGAAGAAGTAATAAGTGATCTAAACTTAACGATACGTGATGGTTCTTTTACCGTCTTGGTCGGTCCTTCCGGATGCGGAAAATCAACGACTCTTCGCATGATTGCAGGCCTTGAAAAACAATCATCAGGCGAGATATGGATTGGCGATCAGCTTGTTAATGATACACCACCAGGCAAACGTAACATTGCGATGGTATTTCAAAATTATGCACTATATCCAACCATGACGGTACGAGGGAACATTGAATTCGGTTTAATTAATAAGAAGGTGCCTAAGCATGAGCGTGATGAACTGATTAAAGAAATCTCTGAAATTGTTGGCTTGACGGACTATCTAAATAAAAAACCCCAACAGCTATCCGGCGGACAAAGACAGCGTGTCGCTCTCGCACGAGCGATGGTTAAAAAGCCAAAGGTTTTTATTCTGGATGAGCCGCTTTCCAATCTCGATGCAAAGCTGCGCGGACAGATGAGAACAGAATTAATTCAGCTGCATAAACGTTTAGGTACAACCTTTATTTATGTGACACATGATCAGGTCGAAGCCATGTCAATGGGAGATGAAATCGTTATTTTAAACAAAGGGGAAATTCAGCAGAAGGATAGTCCGATGAATGTTTATCATGATCCGAATAATACTTTTACAGCTAATTTTATCGGTACTCCAGCGATGAATATTGTGGAGTTTGAAAAAATGATGGACTATTTGCCTGCACTAAATGGTGATGTGAAATATGTTGGATTCAGACCTGAGCATATTCAATTATCTGCAGCGGAAAAAGCAGATCCCCATTCAATTATTTTACTTGGTGAGATTTTAACAAGAGAAACACTAGGATCTGAAACAATTTATACTGTAAAAACAAATGCTGGAATAATCAATTGTAAAAGCTTTATTGATCCTGTCGACCGTTTAAGGCATGTCAAGCTTCAAATTCCACATGAAAAACTGTATTTCTTTAATACTCATGGTGAACGAAACCGTTCAGTCACAATTAAGCGCATTGAACCTGTTCTTATAAAGGGAGGGAGATAACGTGGCTTGGAACAGACTGCGGCCATATGCCATGATTTCTCCGGCCATTGTGATATTTTGTTTATTTTTTATCTATCCAATTGGCTACATGATTTATTTAAGTATGCATGAATGGAACTTCGTGAGCCCGGATAAACAATTTGTTGGGCTGCAAAACTTCACGACACTCTTTGCTGAGCGGGAATTTATTGAAGTTATGCAAAACACATTTATATACACGGCATTAACCGTCTCACTCACAATCATCATCTCGCTCATTTTAGCTCTTTGGCTTAATCGCAATGGCACTGTTTATAGCTTCGTTCAAGGGGCTATATTTAGCCCGCATATTATCTCACTTGTTTCGGTTTCCATGCTTTGGATGTGGCTGATGGATACAGATTATGGCTTACTAAATTGGGTTTTAAATTTATTTGGCCTATCGAATGTCTCTTGGCTGACAGATCCGAGTACATCCCTTTTTTCGCTAGTGATTGTGGCTGTTTGGAAAGGGATTGGCTTTAATACACTAATTTTCATTGCCGGCTTGCAAAGTATTCCTCGGGATATGTATGAAGCGGCTCAATTAGATGGATCGAGCAAGTTGAGTACTTTTTGGAAAATCACATTGCCCATGCTGTCACCAACCTTATTTTTCTTAACAATCATTAGCCTGATTGGCTCTTTTCAGGTGTTTGAGACCATATCCATTATGACTCAAGGCGGGCCAATCAATTCAACGAATACATTTGTGTACTATATTTATGAATATGGTTTTCGGTATTTTAAAATTGGATATTCATCCGCGGCAGGTGTGCTATTGCTCATCATTGTCGGTTTACTGACAATTTTATACTTTAAGCTGCTTGGAAAGCGCGTTCATTATCGCTAAAAATGGAGGATTCACATGAAGACATCCTATTTAGGAAAGCTTTTAAACGGAATTGGATTAATTCTCATTGTATGTGTGTTTGCTTTCCCTTTTGTGTGGATGATATCAACATCCTTTAAAACTATAGGAGAAACGCTAACCTTTCCGCCTAAGTGGATCCCAGAACAGTTTATTTGGGAAAACTTCACAAAGGCTTGGAATTCAGGGCCATTTTTAAAATACTTTTTAAATAGCTTAGTGGTGTCAGTCGGGATATTGATTTTGCAATTTTTAACGATTATTCCTGCCGCCTATGCATTTGCCCGATATCGTTTTGCGGGAAGCACATTTTTCTTTGCCCTTACTATGATAACCTTAATGATTCCAGGCCAGCTCATATTCCTGCCAGTTTATTTGCAGATGAGCTCATGGGGTATACTTGATACGCTTTGGTCGCTTATTTTACCATTTGCTTCGAGTGCGTTTGGCATTTTCATGCTTCGTCAATCGTTTATGCAAGTCCCAGAGGAGCTTTTGGAAGCGGCCAGACTGGATGAAGCGCCGGAATGGAAAATCATTTTGAAAATCATGATCCCAATTGCAAAGCCAGTGTTGATTACTTTTGCTTTATTTAGTTTTATTAGTCATTGGAATGATTACTTTTGGCCACTTGTTATGACAACAAGTGATGTGGCCCGAACACTTCCACTCGGAATTTCGAAATTAAGAGAGGTTGATGGAGGAATTGCCTGGAACGTCCTTATGGCTGGAAATATGATTTTAGTTATTCCGATCTTAATTGTTTTCTTTTTTGCTCAGCGTCAAATTATCCGAGCTTTTGTTTATACAGGAGTTAAATAATTTTCGGAAGGGTGAAATCATGGGGAGCCTAACAATCTCTTTTATTATACCTTCATATAATGAGGCAGAAAATGTTCAATACGTTCTCAAGGCAATCGAGTCTGAAATGCTGTTTCAGCATTATGAATATGAAGTAGTGTTTGTAGATGATGGCAGCAAGGATGGAACAGTAGAGGCTATTCAAGAATTGGCCTTTTGTCATCCAGCGGTTAAATACGTATCTTTCTCACGTAATTTTGGAAAAGAGGCTGCCCTTTTAGCGGGCCTCCGCCATTCACAAGGAGATGCAGTTATTATGATGGATGCTGATTTACAGCATCCTGCCTCGATGATTTCTAAGCTTTTAAAGGGATACGAGGAAGGGTATGATCAAGTGATTGCCAAACGGAATCGAAAGGGTGATTCACTTGTTAGATCATTCATTTCCTCTGCATTTTACAGATTTATTAATAAGGCTGTTGATGTGGAGTTGTCTGACGGGGAGGGAGATTTTCGACTTCTTAGCCGTAAAGCAGTAGATGCGCTTTTAAAGCTTAGTGAAGGAAATCGTTTTTCTAAAGGCTTATATTCGTGGATTGGTCTTGAGAAAAAAGTCATTCCCTATGAAAATGTGGCAAGAGAAAAAGGAGAGACAAAGTGGTCCTTTGCTAAACTTTTAAACTACGGAATAGATGGAGTCGTCTCCTTTAACCACAAACCATTACGTGCATGCTTCTATTTAGGGGCATTTGTTTTAATATTGTCCCTGCTTTATATTATCATTACTTTTGTCCAAATATTGCAAAATGGCATCGCGGTACCCGGATATTTTACAACGATCTCAGCTGTTCTCTTTTTAGGAGGAATTCAGCTTGTCTGCCTAGGAATTATTGGGGAGTATATCGGCCGCATCTATTATGAAACAAAAAAACGCCCGCATTATATAGTAGGAAAAACAAATATTGAAACGGCCGCAGAGAAGAGAGAAAAGCATGCTATTCAATAAAAAAGAGTTTTTGAGGTTTGTCGTTGTTGGGGGCGTGAATACTCTTCACTATTACGTTCTATATATGGCTTGTCTGCATATATTAGAGTTTCATTATTTTCTCTCTCATATTATAGGGTTTTTATTTAGTTTAATAGGCTCCTTTTTTTTAAATACGTTCTATACGTATAAGGTAAAGCCGACGTGGTCAAGGTTTCTTCGTTTTCCATTCACTCAAGCTTTTAATACCATTGCAACAGCCGTTTTATTGTTCATTTTTATTGACCTTTTCCATATCAACAGCAGTCTTGCTCCAATTGCAGCCGTCTTTATTACGACACCAATGACCTTTATTCTTACAGGGAGAATATTGAAGACATCATGATACATTCTAAACATGAATTACCTCAGCCCCTTCCTAAAAATCGATCTTTACTTGACCGTCTGATCCAACGTTTGAAAAAAAGGAAAGATCTATTAATTCTCTTTTTATTAAGTTTTACAGTAGCATGGTTGAGCCATTTATTCTTTATTACGGAATGGCTTGATGGCCGTTATATGACAGGAATGAATGATGGTCTATCTCAAATGCTTCCATTAAAACAGCTGCTGTACGATCAATATAAAAGCGGGGAATTTTTTTATTCGCCTGATTTTGGATTGGGAGGCAGTACATATACCCAGCTAGGTTACTATTTTTCAATGTCGATTGTTTTTATAGTGACAGCATTTGTCACTTTTTTTCTGGAGAGCGCTCAAGTAATTGATGAGCCTGATCTATATTATTGGGCAGACTTGATTCTTATCATAAGCGTGATACGCTCGATGATTATTATGATGTTAACGACACTCTATTTCCGGTATTTGCAGTTTTCTAAAGTGCCGGCTTTTACTGGTGCAGCTGTGTACGGAACAAGCATTATTTACTTTCGTCATGTTACTTACTGGGAGTTTTTCGCAGATGCAATGATGTGGCTGCCACTGCTCCTTATTGGTGTAGAGAAAATCATTAGGGAAGGAAAAGCTGGCTGGTTTATACTCGCTGTTTCCATTAGTTTGTTTGATAATTTTTATTTTTCCTATGTTAATTTTTTATTAGCGGGAATTTATATCCTTTTTCGATGGTTGATTCGGCTTAGTGATAAGGAAACAAGTAAATTGACTCAAATAAAGCTTTATCTTATAAGCGGTCTTTCAGGGTTCGGTATTAGTGCAGGTTCATTTGTACCAGCCGTTTATGGTTATCTAAACAATTACCGTCCGCCATTTGAAGATCCTGTGCCCATGTTTGATTTTGTCGATAATCTTTTATTAAATGGCCGAATTGTTTATTTACCAGCCTTTGTAGTGCTTAGTCTTTTTTTGTTTTCATTTTATCGTCATCGTCTTTTTCGTTTTTATGCATCAATAATCATTGTGCTGATTTTTATGCATTATAGTCCTTTTATAGGCAGTGTCTTCAATGGTTTTTCGGCGCCGCAATATCGATGGGAATACTTTTTATCGTTAGCAGCAGGAGGAATTACAGCATCTGCACTGGAGCAGTTAGGGAAAATAAAGAAGTGGCAGCTGATTCTATCGAGCGCAATGCTGTTGATGCTGTATGCTCTTTTTTATTTTTACGATCCTACAATGGAGTTTACCTCTCTAAAGTCGGCCAATATGGCGATATCGGCTGGTTTCATCGTGTTCGTTGTCTATGTTTTTGCATTTACCAAAAGTCATCATGTGTGGAAGGGATTAATCATCATCATTGTCGTCTCATGTGTGTCGATTGCGAATTTTTTTCAAGAGGAGAAGCTGACGAAGACAGGTACAGAGTATAGAGTATCACGGGAATTTATGCAAAGTGATCTATATAATGGGAAGCACCAGGAGGAATTAATCCGTTTTATTCAGAAGGTAGAGGAGGATCCGCTTGCTCGGGTTGACTGGATGATTGAAACAAGAAATAATACACCGATTGTTCAAGATTTTAAAGGATTTAGTGTGTACTCCAGCATTTTAAATAAAAACTTGCTGTTGTTTTATTTAAAGGATTTGGAAATTGATATGGGCCGCGAGAGTGTCAGCAGATATGCCTCTCTAGGAGATCGGGCAAATTTGTATAGTATGTTAATGGGGAAGTATTATGTTGCAAAACGGGGAGACGAAGCAATACCATATGGATTTTCGGAGTTTGCCTCTGTGGGAAAATATGTTGCCTACAAAAATAAGAATTTGCTTCCATTTGTAAGAACAACAAGCAACGTTTATTCTGAAGAGGCTTTGCTAGGGAAGTCTCCAGTTGAAAAAGAGCGGGCGATGTTAACAGGAATTATTTTAAAGGGAAAGAGCGATGATTTTCCTGCTTCGATTCCAGCAAGCAAGGACAATATGAATCATGCACAGATTGTAGCAGTTGATGCCGAATATGAGACTGGTTTGTTAAAGGTGACTAGCAAAGAGGGCGGGGTGGATCTAGTTCTTGATCAATTGGATCCGTCTGTTAAGGATCTCTATGTTTCTTTTTATCTAAAAGATAAGGGAAATGTAAAAGGGAATATAAATAAAGAGGAATTCACGCTTAAGGTAAATGAATATATGACCACTAGGAAAGTAGTGGATTCTATTTACAGGACAAATGTGAATAAGGTAACTGTCAGGATAGAAGCAAAAGAGCGCATTGAAATTAGAGTTCCTAAAGGTTCCTATGAATTCAATGAATTCAAGATTTATGAAGAAAATTATAATGTACTCGAAGCGGTAAAGGATAAGTATGCAGAGAAGCCAGCTCCTATCGTAAGCTGGTCTGGAAATTCTCTTTCATTTACGGTTAATAATGAAGAGAATGATAGATTCGCCATGCTTCCTGTTCCTTTTGAAAAAGGCTGGAGTGTTAAGGTTAATGGTGAAAAACAGGAATTATTAAAGGCGAATTATGCGTTTACTGGTATTAAGCTGCAGGAAGGAATAAATGAGGTTAAGCTTGTCTATTATCCCCCGTACTTTCTCTTATGCCTCGTATGTTCATTAGGATCATTAAGTATAGTTATTTTTTACATGAGAAGAAAGAAGAAAATAAAAAGGGCGATTCACCTATGAGAGGGTGATCGCCTTTTTGGTATGGATAAGCGGTTTTTTAAAGGTAAATTAGCTTTTGCTTCCAACAGGTATGAGCGGGATACGGCATTCACGGTCCTCGTCTTTACCTCTTGCAATCGGATTATGTGTAAAGTGGTTAATATTATTATAAATAACGGCAGCACTTTCGATAAGTGACTCATTTTCTACATCAATCGCTTGAACAGTAATCTCTTCAGAAGTAATTTCTATATGACGGAATGCTTGTTGATCTAGGCATGCAGATGTTTGGACAAAGGTCCAGTTTTTCTGGCGGACAATGGAATCAACATGTGTATGTCCGTTAAAATAAACACCAATTCCGTCCTTTTGATCTAATATCCTCCACATATCAATACTAGGATGTATGGAACCTTTGTCTGAATCAGAGCGTTTAGTCGTATCATATACAGGGTGATGGGCAAAGACAAGAAGTGGTTTAGATCCAGATTCTTTTACGACATTTTCAAACCACTGCAATTGCTCTTCGTCAATCCAGCCTCCCCAATCTTCAAAATCCATTTCCTTTGCAGTGTCTAAGAATGCAAATACAGCTTCGTCTGTTGAGAAGGAATGATAGCGGGCTTGATCTGTAATTTTCAGCACATTTTCTCTTGGCTGTGCATATAAATCGTGATTCCCTAAAACGTGGATAAAGTTCTTCTCTTTTCTTTTTAAAAGAGTATAGATTCCTAGAAGTTCAGAATAATGGCCAAAATTCGTTAAGTCCCCTAGTGATACATGTAAATCTGCGTCAACCTCTAAAAAATTGTCAATAAACCCTTCATAAAAGTTAGCTCGTGCTTCAAATAAACCTGGAACTGTTTCATCGATTGCTGGATAATGTAAATCCCCTATTAAAACAACCTTCATTTGAAATTCTCCTCTCAAAAATATTTATTTGAAGAACAATAGGATGGGATAACAAACTATCATCCTCTATATAAACTTTATCGAATAATTGTTAATTACTGGTTTAAGCTGTATGAATTAATTGTAAAAGGTCCATCTTTGGAGACATAAAGAGTTTTTACAGTCATCTAGGGCGGCGAAATATTGATAAAGGCTACTAGGGCATCTCTTATCATATTTATTATTGAGTTATTGACAAATAGCTTTATAAGTATTACTATTATCTTGAATTCAAGATAAATAAAATTGAGATTATTGGGGGTAAAATAATGGAGAGAACATGCACGAATTTGCCCTTTCTGATATTAATGCAAACATCCAAAGAAATTCATGATCAAATAAAAGAAGAAATGGCACAAAATAAATTAAGTATAACGGAATTTTCCGTTTTAGAGGTACTATACCAAAAAGGGAAACAAACCATTCAGCAAATTGGAAAGCGCATTCTAATCTCAAGCAGCTCAATGACCTATTGTTTAGACAAGTTAGAACAAAAAGGTTTACTGAGCAGAACGGCCTGTCCAGACGATCGCCGAGCGATACATGTGTTATTAACTGATGAGGGAAATGAATTGATGAAGGAAATCATGCCTAAATATCAAGAGTTAGTTGATGGTTTTTTTGATTCACTAAATTCTGAAGAGGCAGAGACATTAGTGCATCTTTTGAAAAAGGTAAGGAATAGAGTATAAACTAAGATTTTTTTTGATAATATATCTCGATATTGAGATACTAAATTTTAGCCTAAATAGTTTTATAAAATAGGAGTGAAAATAAATGAATAAAAAAACAATGGGTATTCACCATATTACTGCAATCGTAGGGCATCCCCAAGAGAATGTAGATTTCTATGCAGGAGTTTTGGGCTTGCGTTTAGTGAAACAAACGGTTAACTTTGATGATCCGGGCACTTACCATCTATATTTTGGCGATGAAGGCGGGAAGCCGGGTACAATTATTACTTTTTTTCCATGGGCTAATGCTTATCAAGGAAGGATTGGCGATGGTCAAGTAGGCGTTACTTCTTATGTTGTTCCTAAAGGGGCTATGAGTTTCTGGGAAGAGAGATTAGAGAAGTTTAATATTTCTTTCACTAAATCAGAACGGTTTGGTGAGCAATATCTGGAATTCGATGATCCACATGGGCTTCGCTTGGAAATTGTGGAGCGGGAAGAAGGGGAAGTCAATACTTGGACCTTTGGAGGGGTAACTCCAGAAGTAGCAATCAAAGGCTTCGGAGGTGCCATATTATTATCCGCTCAGCCAGACAAAACTGCAGAACTGTTAGAGAAAGTAATGGGACTTGAGCTTATCGGGAAAGAAGGAGACTTTATCCGCTTCCGTTCATTAGCTGATATTGGAAATATTATTGACGTGAAGGCAACTCCTACTGGAAGGGGCCAAATGGGTGTTGGAACCGTTCATCACATCGCATGGAGAGCGAATGATGACAATGATCAATTAGAATGGCAGAAGTATGTGGCAGCAAATGGTTATGGTGTCACTCCAGTTCAGGATAGAAATTATTTTAATGCTATTTATTTTAGAGAATACGGAGAAATCTTATTTGAAATTGCAACAGATCCTCCAGGTTTCGCCCATGATGAATCACAAGATACAATGGGAGAGCAGTTAATGTTGCCTGCACAGTATGAACAATATAGAGAACAGCTTGAACGCAGTTTGATACCGATTAAGGTGAGAGAATTAAATTAATTTCGTGAAGGAATGATTCCTATGCTTTCCATTGATCCTAATACAAATACGGAAAGAGAAAATTATAAATTTCTAATTGGAAGCATTATTCCAAGGCCCATTGCTTTTGTTACAACTTTGTCTGAAGAGGGCATATTAAATGGTGCCCCTTTTAGTTATTTTAATATTGTATCTTCGAATCCCCCAATGATTTCTTTATCGATACAACGTTCCGCAGGGAGACAGAAGGATACTGCCAAAAACATTCTTGAGAAAAAGGAATTTGTCGTCCATATTGTCGATGAACAAAATGTAGGAAAGGTAAATAAAACGGCTGCCAGTCTGCCTCCTTATGAAAGTGAAGTGGAGTTAGCAGAATTTACACAAATCGACAGTGTGAAAATTTCTGTTCCAGGTGTTAAGCAAGCAAAAATTCGAATGGAATGTATACTCGAGCACTCCTTGGAATTGGGAGATAAAGATTTGCCTGGCTGTGATTTTATCATCGGAAAAGTGGTTCAGTTTCATATAGAAAATGATATTTATGAAAATGGAAGAATCGATTCAAAAGGGTTGGCTGCTGTAAGCCGTTTGGCGGGAAATCATTATGCGAAAATCGGGGAAATTTTTGAAATTGAAAGACCTAAATAGTAGGAGGATAACGAATGAAACATATATTTAATAAAGGAAAAGATCCGAATAAACCAACTTTTTTAATGCTTCATGGGACGGGAGGAAATGAATTAGATCTACTGCCCCTTGCCGAAATGATTGATGATGAAGCCTCTGTATTAAGTGTGAGAGGGAATGTTTTAGAAAATGGAATGCCTCGATTTTTCAGAAGATTAGCTGAAGGGGTTTTTGATGAAGAAGATCTCATTTTCCGCACAAAAGAATTAAATGAGTTTCTCGATGAAGCAGCAGAAAAATATGGTTTTGACCGAGACAATATTATTGCCATTGGCTACTCAAATGGAGCGAATATTGCTGCGAGTTTATTATTTCACTATCAACATGCTTTGAAGGCTGCCATTCTTCATCACCCTATGGTACCTAGAAGAGGAGTGGAGCTTCCTGATTTATCCGGAAAATCTGTGTTTATTGCAGCTGGAACAAATGATCCAATTTGTTCACCAGCCGAATCTCAAGAACTTCAATCACTATTAGAAAAGGCAAATGCAAAAGTTGAACTTCATTGGGAAAATAGAGGCCATCAATTGACAGCTGAGGAAGTTAGAGCAGCTGGCAAATGGTATCTAACTTTATAATGGCAGTTCATGGTTTTGGGAAGTAAGAAGATTGCAATTAATAATATAAATCAACCTATGCATTAGAATTTGGGTGGTCATGATGAACTCGGTATATCAACCTTTAATGACTAATAATATATTGGATCTTATTTGGAGTAATTCAACAGATGCTATTTTTGCTCTTAATTATGATGGATCAGTAATTGACGCCAATCCAGCCTTTCAAAACATGCTTGGCTGGAATACGGAGGAACTAAACGGTAATCCGTTTCCTCCGTTCATAGCCAATATGACAAAAGAGGAGCACCAAGCACTTATAAGCCAATTAAAAGATGGTCAGAACTTCCCTTATATGATTGTGAAAAGAAGAGATAAAGATGGTGCAATGTTGGATATTTTAGCATCCTATTGGTCTGTTAATAATAAGAGGATTCTTGCAATTGGGATGTATAAAAATTTTACGGAGCAAATGGAAATACAAAAAAAGCTTGAAGAAAGTGAATATTGTTATCGAACGCTTGTCGAATATTTACCCGATGCAATCGTAAAACAATGTAATAATAAAATAAGATTTGTAAATTCATCGGGGATGGAATTTTTCGGTGTAAACAGGTTAGAAGATATTTTAGGCTATTCCATTTGGGATTTTGTGAGAAGCGAAGGAAAAGAAAAAATCCAAAAATTATTTGATGACGTTTATAATAACAATATTCGGAACAGTCCAAAGGCGATTGTCGATCATTTTGTACGACAAGATGGTAAAGAGTTTTGGGCAGAAGTTAAGGTAATACCAATCGGAAGAAGGGACCAGCCAGATATTCAAATTGTGTTTCGGGATGTCACCGAAAAGAAAAGATATGAATCACAATTAGAATATCTAGCCTATCATGACCCGTTAACTGGATTAAAAAACAGAAGGATTTTCACAGAAATAGTGACAGAATCCATTGAATCAGCAAAAATAGCTGAGGAAAAAATCGCTATTATGTATATCGACATTGATAAGTTTAAATTAATTAACGATACCTATGGCCATGACGTTGGAGATCAATTACTACAAGAATTTGCTGAAAGAATAAAGTCTTGTGTGCGAGAATTTGATGTTCTTTGTCGTGTGGGCGGAGATGAATTTCTTGTTTTACTGAAGGGCATCAAAGAGGCAATAGAGATTGTCAATGTTGCAGAGAATATGATTTCAGTTTTTCAAGAACCTTACAAAATTAATGGTTCAAAGCTTCATATAACATCTAGCATAGGCATCGCTGTTTTTCCAGAGAACGGAAGGGATTGCCAGACACTAATTTATCGTGCAGATAAAGCCTTGTATCGTTCTAAGGAAAAAAGAAATCAGTATATGTTTGATGGGATTTTTTTCGGAATTCTCAATAAAACAACATCCAATTAATGGGTGTTGTTTTGTTTTTAGGGCGGTCACAATTTGTGTCCGCTTTTTTTTCGTTATAAATTGATTCATGTAAAAATGGGAATGTTAACTTGTGTAAATACATTATTAAATAAAATATATAGTCTTTTCAACAAAAGGTTATCGAATCCAAAAATGTGTCTTATTAAAAAATTTGTTTTTCCATATAAGGGAGTTGAATAATTTGATTTCTAAACGCACAAGAAATTGGATTCTAGCTTTACTTTTTATCGGTTGGTCTTTAGGCAACCTGGATCGTTATATTATGAATTATGCTGTGTTGTCCATTACGGAAGACCTGAATTTGAGCGCATCTTCTACCGGACTCTTACTCAGCAGTTTTTTTGCTGGATATGCCATTATGCAAATGCCTGGTGGGTGGCTAGCAGACCGATATGGGCCTAGAAAAGTTCTCATTGCCGCAGTTGTTTTGTGGTCGATCTTTACTGGATTGACGGGTGCAGCTTGGTCCTTAGCCTCTATGGTTGTAATCCGTTTTCTATTTGGTATTGGAGAGGGTGGCTTCCAGCCTGCTAGCTCAAAAATCATATCCCTTACGTTTCCGAAAGCAGAACGTGCTCGGGCGATGTCAGTAATGCTGTCTTCGAGCGGAATTATTGCGCTTATTATCCCGATCGCATCTGCCGGGCTGCTTACAACGATAGGCTGGCGCACAACGTTTATCATATTTGGAATCGTAGGTGCTATTATTGCAGCTCTTTATTGGTACTATATAAAACTTCCTGAAAGCAATACAGAAGATAAAATGAATCAAACCGCAGTCTCGAATCAAAAGGGTATTTTCAGATCGCTGTTTAAAACACCTATGATATGGAATTTGATTATCGCCTATTTTTGTATTTATGCAGTTAACTGGGGGCTTGCAGCATGGATCCCGACTTATTTAGTGAAAACGCGCGGTCTTGATTTAATTTCTCTTGGCTGGGTTCAGACGATACCAGGAGTAACATTGTTAGGAGGGATTTATATAGGCGGTTATATCATCGATAAGCTCCCAAAAGGCCGAGAAAGATTAGCAGGAAGTCTTTCATGTGCCTTTATTGGAATACTGCTGTATTTAATGTTCACAGCCTCAAGTGTTGCATCATTTATTACGTATCAAACGATTGTTAATTTATTTATTGCCTTTGTGATTATCCTATTGCCAGCAATTATACTGAAACAATTGCCGTCTTTAGTTACTGGTACAGCTATGGGAATTGCAAATACAGGCGGTCAACTAGCTGGTTTTGTCACACCAATGGCTATAGGGTTTATCGTTGATGCATTTAATGGTTCCTTTCATGCTGCATTTTGGATGTTAATTGGATTCTCCATAGTCTGTATCGTATCACTTTTAACGATAAGTGATAAAAAAGGGGAACTGCTCAAACAAAACGAGGCCGAGCAATAGAGGTGTGATCAATAAGGAGGTCTTTCCCATGGAATTACATACACTCATTTCTGATCTTATCGAACAAAAAAGTGAGAAAATTATTGAGTTAAGCGATAAAATTTGGAATTGCCCGGAAATCTACTTCGAAGAACATCAATCATCTGAATACATATGTAAGGCGTTGGAAGATGAAGGGTTTCAGGTGGAGAGAGAGGTTGCCGGACTGCAGACAGGGTTTATTGGAAGCTATGGAGAGGGTAAACCAATCGTAGCAATTTTAGGAGAATTTGATGCTTTATCAGGCTTGAGCCAGAAAAGGGGACTTACTAAACATGAACCTGTTATTGCAGGCGGTCATGGGCATGGATGCGGTCATAACCTGCTAGGATCCGGGGCTTTTGCTGCCGCAGTTGCCATTA
The DNA here is from genome assembly GCF_036962035.1 of Bacillus sp. JJ1773. Taxonomy (NCBI): domain Bacteria; kingdom Bacillati; phylum Bacillota; class Bacilli; order Caryophanales; family Bacillaceae; genus Bacillus; species Bacillus sp. JJ1773. Next base: position 51,514 of record NZ_JBALNX010000039.1, on the reverse strand, counting down.
AAGATTATATGGAGCAAACAGGCTTACAGGGAACGGTTCGGTATTATGGTTGTCCTGCTGAAGAAAGCGGATCTGGAAAAGCGTTTATGACTCGTGCTGGATTGTTTGATGGCGTTGATCTGGCGCTTTCCTGGCATCCATTCACAAAACCGAGCATTATGAATGTCAGCAGCCTTGCCAATTACTCTGTGACTTTTAAATTTAATGGAAAGAGTGCGCATGCTGCGGCTGCTCCTCACTTAGGCAGAAGTGCATTAGACGCAGTAGAATTGATGAACGTTGGTGTTAATTATTTAAGGGAGCATATGGTTTCGGAAGCGAGAGTTCATTATGCGATTACGGATACAGGTGGAGCTTCCCCGAATGTCGTACAGCCTCATGCGGAAGTTATCTATTTAATCCGCGCACCGAAAAAGCAGCAAGTAAAGGATTTATACGAACGTGTTTACAATATTGCTAAAGGTGCAGCCCTGATGACTGAAACAACGATGGAAGTCGAGTTTGAAGGTACTGCATCGAATTTAATACCGAATACTACATTAGCAAATGTGATGTATAAACATTTAACTGCAGTTGGTGTTCCTTCTTATGATGAATTTGACCAGCAGCTTGCTCAAGAAATCCGAGCTACTTTTTCTCAAGAAGAACTTGATGCTGACCTTGCAGGTTTGAATAAAGAAACCCTTAAGATATTGAAAGATAAAAATATTGCAGATGTTATTCCGCCTCTCGGAAAAGAGGGGGCATTATCTGGGTCCACCGATGTTGGCGATGTTAGTTGGGCAGTGCCAACGATGCAATGTATGACAGCATGTTGGGCGCTCGGAACACCTTTTCATACTTGGCAAGTCGTATCACAAGGTGCCATGCCTATTGGCTACAAAGGCATGCTGCAAGCGGGAAAAGTTATCGCTTGCACGGCAATCGATGCCATTCAAAATCCAGAAATCATTGAAAAAGCGAAGTCAGAATGGAAAGAACGTTTGGAAGGTGAATCATATGTCTCATTAATTCCTGAAAATATGGTGCCGCCTCGAAAGGCAGCCAAATAAAATAGATTTATAAAATTGACTGTCCAAAGCAGAGGTGCCAAGCACCATGATGAAGGTCTGGCAATAGTGTCGAAGGGGGAGGCGCCGATCCCTAAGCGTTTGAATTACTTAGCAGACAGTGAATCCTTTAATTCCAAAAATTTGCGCCTTCATCGTTTGAATAGGACACAGGATCCGTTAATTGTGAAAAAACATAAGAAATTAGCTGTCTTTTCATGCAATAACGGAATCAGTGTCCTTTAACCTCTAGAAAAACAATCTTTTCAGCTAAATAACGGAACATGAGTCCTCTTATGCCAAAAAAAGAACTTCCTTATTAGCGCATTAAAGAAAATTCCTACTTACCAGTTTTCATAATCTTTTTTAATTGTTGTAGATAATGACGAACCTCTTCTATTGTAATACCAATCTTCTTAGCTTCAAGAATGAGTGCCTTCCATACTTTATCTAATTCGCTTTTCATGCTTAGTCAAATCATAATTCAGGTGATGTCACATGAGGAAGTTACAATTGTCATTTTACAGAGAAGGTGGCACCACCTGAGTAATAGGAAAAGACACTTCAAGACGCAACGAGATGCAATAATGTGAGGAAAATGAAATTTTGGGAACCATTGATTCGCATGGGACGTATATAAAAGTAGAAAAAACGGCTCTTGTCACTCTTTAGGCCATCATGAAGATTCAGCGATTTAGAGGAGTGCCAGGGTACATAAAGAGAGGCAGGGAAACAATGTCTAGCGAATCAGCATTAGGAAAAGATCGAATTGTCACTTTAGATGTTATAAGAGGGTTTGCCATACTTGGCATATTTTTAGTGAATATGCCGTCTTTTACAGGAAGCGAATTTATGGTCTATACAGGCGTAGATAAAACCATTCGAATGCTGCTTGATATGTTTATCCAAACGAAATTCTATACCATCTTTTCTTTTTTATTTGGACTTGGATTTTATATTTTTATGAAACGAGCGGAAGCAAGAGGGGAAAAAGTATTTCGTCTATTTTCTAAAAGGCTGCTTGCTTTGCTATTATTCGGTATTTTGCATCTAGTATTTCTTTGGGAAGGCGATATTCTGCATTCTTATGCGTTAATAGGATTCTTTCTATTATTGTTCTATCGTCGGAAGGCAAAAACAGTACTTATTTGGGGACTCATCCTTATTTCTCTATTCCAATTTATAACAGGGGCATCAGCATTATTCGCGTATATTGGCGAACAATTTGACGAATCATTAAATATTTCGGGACAGCTGCAAATGGAAAGAATGGAAGAGGGAGAAAAGAAGATTGAGGCCTATACAAGTCTATCGTATCCTGAGTTGTTGCAATGGCGTGTTCCTAATGAATTAAAAGAAATAATAATGAATGAACCTTTTGTTATTCCTGATGTACTTGGGATGTTTTTACTTGGTCTGTATGCAGGCAAAATCAACTTGTTCCGCAGGGTTACTGAATTGAAGCGTAGACTCCGTATTATACAGTTAATTACGCTTTTGCTCAGTATTCCTCCGCTGGCTGCCATTATTTTCAGTTACTCCAAGCTAGAAGAAGTAGTATTTATGCACAGTCTAGGAAACTATTTTTATCTTCATTTTAGCGGATTTACTTTATCCATCTTCTATATTGTAACGATTGCACTTCTGTTGGAAAAGCAAAACTGGCAGCGTCTATTAAATCCGTTTCGCTATGTCGGCCAAATGGCATTAACAAATTATTTATTCCAGACTTTTTTTGGTGTCATTGTATTTTATGGATTTGGTTTGTTCGGACAAATATCGTTAGCGATGGGACTCCTATATTCACTTATCTTTTATTGTGTACAAATCATCTTTAGCCATCTTTGGTTAAAAAAGTTCCAGTTTGGTCCTTTCGAATGGTTGTGGCGAGTTATGACGTATGGAAAAGCACAACAATTTAAGAGGGATGTAAGTAATTAGCTGAAACAGTGATTATTGTTGATTTAGCCATATGTGTGCATGTGAACGTTTTTTTCGAGAACATGTGCGCATATGGCTATTTGCAAGTTGTTTGATTAGTAGTGTTCTAGTTATTTTATACTTTCATCTCCTCTAGCAAAAGTTGTTTTTTAGATGTAGAGTTTGCAATCAAAACTCCAGCCAATATGAGCAAAGCACCAAAATAACCTTGCATCCCCATATTTTCATGCAGGAAGATGAATGCAAATATGGCTGCAAAAATCGGTTCAAGTGAAAAGAGAAAACCAGTGCTTTCAGGAGTCGTGTATTTTTGAGCAATGGATTGCATGACAAAGCCAAAAGCAGAGCAAATGAGCGCCAGGCCAAGTATTGCTAACCAATCGATCATTCCACTCGGTAAAATAGGCGTTTCGAATATAAAAATTCCAATGGTTGCATAAAGGCAAGTAAATCCGAGCTGATAAATGCCGAGCTGAAGGGTGTCCACCTCTCGAGCAAAGAGGTTTGTTAAAATAATGTGGACTGCATACAGGAAGGCGGCAATCAAACAATAAAGCGAGCCCAGCGCAAAAGTAAAACCATCTTCAATCGTAACTAGAGCTAGGCCAATAGAAACGATCATAACTCCATAGACAATTTTTTTTTGAGGCAAATTTCGTGTGATGAAGGTTTGTAAAATGGGCACTAAAATAACGGTTGTACTTGTTAAAAAACCCGCTGAAGAAGCGGTCGTACTCTTCATGCCATACAAAAGAGCTACGAAAATACCACATAGCAGAGCTCCGACAATTGCACTGTATGTCAGCACTTTAGTATTTGCAAGAATTACTTTTTTATAAAATATCGCCATCATAACGATAAATGCAATGCCAAAACGTAATGCAATAATTGAAAATGCAGATATGGAATCTACACTAATTTTCATAAAAATATAAGATGTTCCCCACGCCATTGATACAGTAGCTAAAATCCAGTTAGCTTGTTTTTGTGTCATCATCGTAAGTACCTTTCAAGTATTTATTTTAAGATTGGCTATATCGTATCACCTGCATTTACATTAGTAAAACGAATATTTATAATACAAGTATTAGTAATTCTAATGTAAGGAGTAGTGAGTATGAATACGTATTATGCTTTTATCAAAGCTATAGAAACTGGCAGTTTTACAAAAGCGGCTGAAGAGCTGGGCTATACCCAATCCGCCATTAGCCAAATGGTACATTCATTGGAGGAAGAACTTTCTACTACTCTTATTTTACGTTCTCGGTCAGGTATAACTCTGACGCCTGATGGTGAGGAGTTTTTGCCGTATATTAGGAATATTTATAATTCGCACAGGGAGCTGCAGGAAAAGCAAAAAGAAATGGAAGGGCTGGAAAGCGGGCTTATTCGAATTGGCACATTTTCTAGTGTTTCATGTCATTGGCTGCCTGGATTGATAAAGGATTTCAAGAAACAATATCCAGCTGTTTATTTCGAATTACTTCAAGGTGATTATACGGATATCGCTAATTGGATCAAAGATGGAAGTGCAGACTTTGGCTTTGTGAATCCGAAGGCAGTATCGAATTTAACTACTATTGATTTGCAAGAAGATGAAATGCTTGCTGTATTGCCAACAGAACACCCTTTAGCTGCTCACAATAATGTAACATTGAAAGAATTAACGAATGGACCTTATATCCTTTTAGATGAGGGAGAAATAAGTGAGCCATTAACTGTTTTTAAACAAAACAACTTTGAACCTAATATACAATACCGTGTACATGATGATTATTCCATTATGTCCATGGTTGAACAAGGCCTAGGTATCTCCATTTTACCGAAGCTTGTCTTAGAGAGATGCCCGTATAATATTATTACGAAATCAATCTCCCCCACTTTTGCTCGTACCATTAGTCTGGCATACAAGGACAAAAGGGTACTGCCAATAGCAAGCAGATATTTTATTGACTTTATTATTGGAAAATACACTACGCAGTAATTAATTAGGCTTTACAAACTAGAACTAACATGTTATTTTATATTCAACGTTGACTATTCAGCATTAATTAACAAGGAGGTAATAACATGATTAATAAAATTATTGAAAAGGGATATTTTAAGGGGTTACAAGAAAAGATTGGAAAAGAGAAGTCAAAGGAAGCGCACGATTTGTATCTAACTGTTCTTGAAGAAAATAAGAGTTGGGCAACGGATAAACCTACTGAACTCAACTTAATTTTTACCTCAACGGTACTTGCTTCGTATAGAGTATTGAAGAAGTATCATTTTGAGAATTGGGAAGAAATTATCCGCTATTGTTTAATAGAAAGAACAAAAAGTAAGCAGCAATTTTTTATGAAATTGTATTTGCTTTTGGATCGTAAGCCTTTTAAACGAATTGTGAAAATATCTAAACTTAAACAAATAAAGCATTATGGAGATCATCATTTTACTCACCATATCGAAAAAGATACAGAACAGTCCTATCATTTGCATATAAAGAAATGCTTCTACTTTGACTTTTTCCGCTCAAATAATGCCATTGAGGTAATGCCTATTTTTTGCAGTATGGATGATATTTGGGGAGACCTTCTCCATTCTAAAAAGCATGGTGTGACGTTTTCGCGACCGAAGCTACTGTCTAAGGGAGATTCGTACTGCTTTTTCAAATTTGATCAAATAGATGAATAAATTGCGCTTCTCTTTACATCACTATTGAATAGTGTTATATTTTTACCACAATACTTAACGTTGAATATTTAATGTTGGAGTGGTGGTTATGACACGACTAATGGTACTTGGATTACTAAGGATTAAACCTATGTCAGGCTATGAGATGCAACAACTTTTACAAGTGAGTGCAGTGGACGAATGGGCTGGAATTCTCCCAGGTTCAATTTATCACGCCTTAAAGAAAATGGATAAGGAAGGACTCGTCAAAGTAACTAAAGTTGAAACAACAGGTCATCGTTCGAAAGCTATTTATGAAATAACGGATGATGGAGAACAAGAATATAAGAAGCTTTTAGTGGAATCTTTTCGTGAGACTTCCGTTTTTCTGCCGGTCCATTTATATACGGGACTATCTATGCTAAATTTGCCGAATCACCAAGCAGAACCAGATTTGATTGCTGAAGCAATAGCAGCACAAATTGAAGAGCTCTCCTCAAAGATGGATAAACTTGAAGCAGGGCAAACGACAAAGTCTCAGTTTATTGAAGTGAGTGAATTAACGAAGATCACTTTTCAAAATATGCTAGATCATTACAAACTCCAAATAGACTTTTTAAATAAAATATTGAAGGCAATGAGGAACAGCAAGGATTAGGAGGAAGGAGCTCTGTCCAATAATCTGGGAAAAGGGTACGCCAAGAACAGAGTTTCCTGCTCTTAACCCTTACGGTCGGATTCATCACGCAATTCGGTAATCCCGTCAATCTTTTTATCTTTGACCAGCAGAAATGCAGGATCTGACATTTCAAGTAAAGTTGGCACTCAAACATCTAAGCGGTTGACAATTCATAAAATACCATTTAAAGTGGAATTAAATTACAAGCAACGGAAGGGTGAACCAACTCAATGAAGTTCTAATCCTATTTACGAAAGCAAACAATTGAAGGGTATTTTTTTAGCGGATCTTATCTGCTTATTTCTGTTCCCCTCAATTGTCGTTTTTCAGAATAGGATTGGATTTCTATAGTGGACCCGGAAGAGTAATGGCTTCTGTATACTCTTTTTGACGTGCATCTATAAGTTTGCCAATGCCTCCTATTCTGAATGAAATAGGAGGCATTTTGTGTCTCCAGACTTTGTTCATAAGGAGATGTTAATATGCTTTTATTAGAAGCTCTTAATTTAAAGTACTTTGTACAGGATCGTTTATTAATAGATATTGAGCAATTGCAAATTCATCAGAACGATCGAATCGGATTAGTTGGCCGGAATGGAAGTGGTAAAACGACCTTACTGAAAATTCTAGCTGGAAAGATATCTTCGGAGGAAGGGACTGTCCATCATTATTCGCAATGTGAACTGATCCCACAGTTAAAACGAACAGATACAACGAAAAGCGGCGGGGAAGTAACTCAAGCATATATTAAGGAAGCCTTTCTTAAAGACCCAGATCTTTTAATTGCGGATGAACCAACGACAAATTTGGATACAGAACATATTGAATGGGTGGAAAAGAAACTAATTCAATGGCGAGGTGCATTTATCATTGTTTCGCATGACCGCGCATTTCTGGATGCTCTTTGCACAAAGATTTGGGAAGTCAATGAAGGAAAGATAAAAGAATATAGCGGTAATTATAGCGATTATGTGGCGGAAAAAGAATTAGAGCAACAACAGGAGAAATTAGCATACGAAAAATATGAAAATAAGAAGAAACAATTAAAAGAGGCCCTACTCTTAAAAGAGAAAAAGGCTGATAAAGCAACAAAGGCTCCGAAAAAGGTAAGTAAATCAGAAGCAAGAATTACAGGTGCAAAGCCATACTTTGCGAAAAAACAAAAGAAGCTGCAAAAAACAGCGAAAGCCATTGAAACAAGATTAGAAAAACTAGAAAAGGTAGAAAAAGTGAGAGAACGCCCACCACTCAAAATGAACCTGCCTAATGCAGAAACGATCAAAGACCGGATTATCTTACGAGCACAAGATGTGTCAGGCGTTATCGGTGAACGTGTTCTTTGGGATCAAACAAGTTTTTATGTTCGTGGAGGCGAAAAAGTAGCAATCATTGGTCCAAACGGGTGCGGAAAAACAACCTTAGTTAAAAAACTTATCAATCTAGATAATGGCATTACTCTTTCTCCATCTGTGAAAATAGGGTACTTTAGCCAAAATTTAAATATTATAGACGCAGAAAGGTCAATCTTAGAGAATGTCCAGTCTACTTCAAAACAGGATGAAACACTCATTCGAACGGTCCTTGCAAGAATGCATTTCTTTAGAGACGATGTGTATAAACTGGTAGGTGTTTTAAGTGGCGGTGAGCGGGTAAAAGTTGCGCTGGCTAAGTTGTTTTTAAGTGATATTAATACGTTAATTTTAGATGAACCAACTAATTTTCTAGATACAGAAGCCGTAGAAGCATTGGAATCTCTCCTAAAAGAGTATGAAGGGACGATCATTTTCGTCTCCCATGACCGGCGATTTATCGAAAACCTCGCTACACGAATATTAGCGATCCGAGATGAAAAGGTTGAATTGTTTGAAGGAACCTATCAACAGTATCTACATGATGAACCTCAAAAATTTCGAAATGCCGAAGAAGATCAGCGGCTCGTGCTCGAAACGAAAATATCTGAAGTATTAAGTCGTTTAAGCATCGAGCCATCGGAAGAATTAGAAATGGAGTTTCAAAAACTTTTAAAAGAAAAACAGAATTTAAACTAGGAAAAAGGGGTTAGGTTTCGTCCTGCTAATAGTATCGGGACAAGAAGCCTGCCCATCTTTCCTATAGTGGAGCTATTATGGAATTTCTTCAGTATGAAGAACGCTTTAAAAGGGAGATAGGGAAGTAGTTTTTTGCATTAATATCGAAATGTTATTAATACTAAGGTTAAAAAGAGCAAAAACTATCCATAAGTGGTTGGAGGAAAGGGTTTTTCGCCTTAATATTACATGACAGTAAGGAATGGTAAAAGTGGTAAGAGATAAAAGTACAATTATTCATATAATATTGCTGCTGATTGTTACGGCTGTTTTTATTTGGTCAGTTATCCGGCCTGCTGGGTATTTGATATGGATAATGGAAGTATTACCTGCACTTGTCGTATTAATCGTTGTAATTGCAGCCTATAATAAGTTTCGTCTCACTACACTATCCTATATCATTATTGCTATACTTTCGATTTTGACGTTCATTGGAGGTCATTATACTTACGCAGAGGTTCCTCTTTTTAATTGGATAAAGGATCACTTTGATTTAAAACGGAATAACTATGATCGGTTGGGACATTTCTTAAAGGGTTTATTTGCTATTGTGATCAGAGAAGTTTTAATAAGAAAGACTCCATTAACGAGAGGGCCGTGGTTAGTTGCTATTATACTAAGTTTCTCACTTGCAATCGGTGCCTTATATGAAATTGTCGAATGGTTATCTACAAAAATAAAAACAAGAGGAAATGAACCTAAGGAATTTTTGGGAATGCAGGGCGATATTTGGGACGCGCAGTGGGATATGTCATTAGCCTTTGTTGGTTCAATACTCGCACTACTTATTTTTTCAAAACTCCATAACAAGTTGTTAGAAAAAAGGAATTTCGGAAATAAAAGATGACTGTGCTCTTTACAAGTGGAAATGGGGTCATCGAGCTTTTCCACTCGATTTTAATACATCCTAATTTTATATGCTATAAAACTAATTAGTTGCTCTTTACGAAAAGTGGTGGTCAACGGTGAAGATGATAAAGCAAAATATAACTGTTAGCGTTGTATTTTTATTAGATGCTGTTTCTTATAACTAATAATACCATTAACTCACATTTTTTATGGCTTTTTTAGTCAATTTTACAAGCATTCTTCCCATTGACAATGAAAAAAGGTAACTGAATTTTACTGACACAGCATCGGCCAAGGAGGGGGTAATGAAGAATTTCTTACTGTCTATGTGTTTAATAAAACCTTTTCCAACTTTTTCAGGTGATGCTTTAAAATCTGTTGGAATTGGAAGTGGTGAGGATGATTTTGTATTTGTTAATGGCGGATGCATGATATGAAATGTCACACCGCTATCAGCATATTCCATTCTCAAGCATTTAGCTAAGGATTCTATTGCCCCTTTACTGCATGCGTATGAACTTATATTATAAAATCCGGTAACGCCTACAACTGAACTTGTAAAGCATATCCTGCCGCATCTTTGCTCTTTCATAATAGGTAATAACGCCTCTGTCAAATTTATAGCACCATGAAAATTCACATTCATAACTCTATCGAAATTTTCTCTATTGTGCTCTTCAAAACTTTTGAATAAACATAAGCATGCATTATGGACAGCATAATTTATGCTGCCAAATTGGGATTTTGTTTGATAAACCGCCATTTTTACTGACTCAATGTCATGTACATCACATTTAAAACTTAACAGGGTTTTGGGAAAGGTATCTTTAAGTTTATCAATGTTATCGCAATTAATATCAAGCACTGCAACACAGTTTCCATTCTCAAGCCATTGTTTAGCCATGAAATAGCCAATGCCATTATTTCCGCCTGTTATGAATAATGTCTTCATACTTTCACCCCCTATAATACTATTCTTTATAATAATGCTGATATTTCACTACTCATTAAACCTTTTTATACTGGGTTCAATTATTTCGTATAAAATCTTTAAGAATTTCAATAACTTCATTCTATTCTAGTCATCAATCATTCATTAAATGATAAATTATTTGTCTTTTTGATTTTCCCTTTTTCAGCTTAGTAGAAAAGAATCTGCCCGCCTGCCTCACTCTATGAATTAATTACAGCCATAAGGAGCATCCTTCATTGTTGGTTTCGGCTGCGACTCAACGAAACTGGATATGGAAAATCAAACAGAGGTAGAGAAAGAGCTTCGCAAATTCATTCCGGACATCGAGGTGATGGAGAGCACAGGCCATGACTGGATGGCCGATCCACTCTCACGAACATGGGCCATGTTGAAAAAGAAGCAATTAACGGAGTATCTGGCTGAACTTCAGAGGGAAGAAGAAGGGGTGTTTATCGCAGGTTCAGATTATGCAAATGGCTAAAACCTTTTTTTTGACAATTCGTTTCACTTTTTAGTAATGTAAACTGGTAAGATGCGAACAATAGAAATAGAACGATCTTTTATCACGTTCATAAAAGGGTTAAAAACCTTTAAGATATAAGAGTTTTCTTGAAGCGTTCGTAGTAGAGATGAAGTAATTGATCATTACTAGGAGGAATTATTATGTCACAAACTATCTATGTACCCGAACAGCAAATGTTCCTCGATGTTATTCAGGGACGCCGTTCTGTTCGTTCATATGATCCAACAGTGCGAATCTCACGCGAAGAAATGACGGAAATATTGGAGCTGGCAACATTGGCTCCATCATCATCAAACCTGCAGCCATGGCGTTTTCTAGTCATTGATAAGCCGGAGTTAAAGGAAAAGCTTCTGCCAATCGCGTTTAACCAACAACAGGTAGTCGAGGCTTCTGCCGTTATTGCTGTGCTTGGAGATGTGGAAAGCTACAAGAAATCCGAAAAAATTTATGGACAGGCTGTTGAAGCAGGTTATATGCCGGAGGATACGGCTAAATCATTCATCGAGCGTACGACCGGAATGTACTCTACCTTGCCCCCTGAAGTGGCGCGTCAAATCGTATATACGGATGGCGGCCTCATCTCGATGCAGCTCATGCTTGTCGCCCGATCTAAAGGGTACGATACGGTTCCGATGGGTGGATACGATAAAGCGAAGTTCGTTGAAGCGTTCGGAATTTCCAAACAGTATGTGCCGGTCATGCTGATTGCGATCGGAAAAGCAGCGAAACCTGGACATCCAACAACACGTCTTCCTATTGAGGATGTAACGTTCTTTAACGAAATGCCATCGGAATAAGCAAGGCATTATCACGTGACGTGGGGACAGTAACCTGACCCTTTGTCCTAAAAAATACCCGTAATTGTTAGACACAACTAACGATTATGGGTATTTTTTATATCCAAGCCATTTTCAAGAGCTGTACCCCTAACTGGATTTCATCGCAAGAAAGATGACTATGGCCAAGTTTAATAAGGGCGTATCAGAATTATTTTTTATGAAGTAAAGTGAAGTGGGATACACTTTAACACCATAAAAGGCAGCGCGCGCGATCAGCCATTCTTCTGAACACTCTAGATGTAATTTTATTAATAAGTACAGTCCAGATTGCTCGCCAATAAAGGATATATTTTGAGTGAACTTATTTCTCGCAGGTTCAGATAATGCAAATGGATGGGCAGGTTTCATCGAAGGTGCAATTGAAAGCGGGATTATGACAGGAAGAAGAGTAGTTAAGTAACTTTTGGAAAAGTAAGGTAAAGTATAAATATACATTAGTTTGTTGATTGGATTGGAAAAATGGATAAAGCAAAGTCCATTAAGTTTGAAGAGGCAAAACGAGAAGAATATTCTTATTTTTCAATAAATATATTAAATCATACTTGACTTATAGGAATAGTTTAAAATATGATAATACTTAAAAATAGGAGGGGCTATGCAGCCGTTAATAATTAATTTAACAGGTAAGAAGGTCGTCATTGCCGGTGGTGGAAGGATAGCCGCTAGAAAAGCAAAGGCTTTAGCGGAACAAAAGGCGGATATTACTTTTATTGCTCCTCATTTTTGCGAAGAAATTCTGGAGTTATCTCGAGAAAAGGATTACACCTTCATTCATCGAAAGGCCTTTCCAAATGATTTTGAGAATGCATTTCTTGCTATCTTGGCAACAAACGACAGAAAAGCTAATAAAGCCTTGGTGAATTTTCTCTCTCCTAATCAATTAGTTTGTGTGGTTGATGAATCCGAAGAGGGAAATGTCTCCTTTCCTGCAACAATTCAAAGAGGGTACCTCCAAGTAGCGGTAACAACAAATGGTTCGAGTCCAAAGCTGACAAGGAAGCTGAAAAAAGAGTTAGAAAAACAATTTGATCACTCTTGGGAAACTTATTCGGAATTTTTGCTTCAATGCCGAAGAAAGCTGAAAAAGATGAACATTCCCCTTGAAGAAAGAAATAAATTCTTAGAAGAAATCCTTGATGAACGTTACCGTATAGATGAATCTGCACAAAAGGAAATACTAGAACATCTTCACAAAATGGGGAATTTGAATGCATAAAAGTTGAATGAAGGACCTAATAACTATTTGTAAAAAAGTTTAATTATCTTATTTACATTAATCCTATCGGTATGGTAGTGTTTATGTAAATAATTAACATTATTATTAAAGAGGTTTATGGAAAATAGACAGTATCTTTGCAATTAGCTGCGGTATAGCGGTTATTCTAGTCATTTATTATACATTTGGGGCAGGTGATTATAATCCCTCTCCCACATATAAAATATTTTGAAAGGGGGACGAATCAGCTGAATATTGGGGGAAGGGAAGAGCTGTACACACAGCTTGAAAAAATGCTGGACTCTTTAAAATTCGGATCCATCACGATCGTTGTTCAAGATGGCAAGGTCGTGCAAATAGAGAAAAATGAAAAGATTCGTCTTCAATCAAAAAACTCGCTGACTAGATAAACTAGAGGCGGTCTCCATTTTATTAAAAGTGGGAGACTGCCTTTTTTTATTGACTTTTCCGCATATCGTATTTTTCCATAATACCGCTTTACTTTGAGAGGAAGTTAGCAAGTGAGCCCGAGAAATCTGGGCGCAAATACGCCAAGGCGAATTTGATTTGTTAGGAGGTTTACCAACCATGAATATTCCCATCACGTATCGAAACTGGGCTCAAGTTTCAAATCGTTTTAACATAAGCGATGAAACAAAAGGGGCAAAGGAGGTTCTCGAGTGGGCCTACAGTTCCTATTCGGAAGAGCAGATTGTCTATGCCTCAAGCTTCGGGGCAGAAGCGATTGTGTTAATCGATCTGATTCAACAGTGTCAGTCAAATGCCCATATTGTTTTCTTAGATACGGGTTTGCACTTTTCAGAGACTTATGAAGTGATTGATAAAATCGAAGCCCGTTTTCCTAGCTTAAGAATCGAGCGAAATCAGCCGCACTTAAGCTTAGACGACCAAGCAGCTCAATATGGATCCGCATTATGGAAAAGAGAACCCAACGAGTGCTGCCATATTCGAAAGGTCATTCCATTAAAAGAAGCACTTTCGACAAAACAAGCTTGGATATCCGGCCTTCGCTGCGAACAATCGCCCACTAGAGCAAATACTGAATTCATTAATAAAGATGAAAAATTTAAGAATGTGAAAATTTGCCCGCTTATTCATTGGTCATGGAGCGATATTTGGGAACATATCCGAAAAAGAGGTCTTCCGTACAACCAATTGCATGACCAGCAGTACCCAAGTATTGGTTGTATTCCTTGTACTCGGCCTGTTGATATTGATGGCGATTCGCGTGCAGGACGTTGGGCGGGAAGTGGCAAGACTGAGTGCGGTCTTCATACCCGATAAGGAGGACATGACAAGTGGTAACCATATTGGCAGTTATTATTGGATTATTTTTTGCCATGAATATAGGCGGAAGCGGGGCGGCCGCTTCTATGGGAATTGCTTACGGCTCAGGGGTCATTAAAAAAGGTCTGGCACTAATGCTTTGCAGTATCGCGGTATTTCTAGGTGCTTGGCTTGGCGGCGGGGAGGTCGTAAAGACAATTGGGAGCGGAATTGTCCCATCATCCACGTTTACAATTCCAATTGCCTTGATCGTTTTAGCTTCTGCGGCTTTGTCGTTGTTTTTGGCCAATATCTTTGGCATTCCGCTTTCAACGAGTGAAGTCGCTGTGGGATCGATCATCGGTGCAGGAATTGTATATCAGTCTGTATATGTGTGGAATCTTCTCTGGATAATGAGTTTCTGGCTACTTACACCATTAGCCGCATTTATCATTGCTGTTCTAGCTAGCTATCTATTAAAAAGTACATTTATTAAACGGATGGTGAAAGCTCCAAAGGCTGTTCCAATCCTTACGATTCTAGTTGTATTTATGGGCTTATTTGAAGCTTTTTCAGCTGGAATGAACAATGTAGCAAATGCGGTTGGACCGCTTGTCGGCGCGGGAATTCTTTCTACAGGAAGCGGGATATTCTGGGGCGGGCTATTTGTTGCATTCGGAGTCATCTTTTTAGGCCGGCGAGTACTAGAAACAAACGGCAAAAAGATCACTACCTTAAAGCTTGAAGAAGGCTGTGTTATTTCAGGAACAGGTGCAAGCATCGTAACAATCGCGTCATTATTCGGTATTCCTGTACCTCTCACACAAATAACAACGTCTTCCATTATCGGAATTGGTTATGCAAAACAAGGAAAAGCGGTGTTGAAAAAGGGCATCGTTGTTCAATTGCTCACCGTTTGGATTGTGTCACCTGTCCTTTCCATGGTTTTAACTTACACACTTATTCAACTGATCATTGAACAAAATTTCTACCCCGTCATTGCAATGATTGGCGTTCTGATTTCTGTATTCGGAGTTCTGTCATTGATGAAAAGGCAAAAGGCAGTGATTCATCATTCGCCTCTCAAAGAATAGAGATATGTCTGTTTTTTAACTTAGTAATTTAGAAAACAAAAAATGAATGAAAGGTATGATACGAATGTCATTTCTGCCAAAACCTCATGGAGGAACTTTAATTCAAGCATTTCATCCGGACTTTGATTTTTCCCATATCGATAAAGAAATTGAAATCGATGAAGTTGCATTAAGTGACCTAGAGCTTATCGGTGTTGGTGTATTCAGTCCTTTAACGGGGTTTCTTGGAAAAGAAGACTATGAATCTGTTGTAGCGAATTTGCGCCTTGCGGACAACACGATATGGTCCATACCAGTCACACTCCCTGTATCGTATGAAATTGCAGAATCACTTAAAAAAGGCGAGGAAGTTAAGCTTGTATTTAATCAAGAGGTTTATGGAGTGATAAAAGTTACCGAATGGTATGAACCTGATTTAAACAAAGAGGCACTCTTCGTTTATCGGACACAGGAGCTTGCCCATCCAGGAGTGAAGCGACTATTTGAAAGAGGGCCAGTTTATGTCGCTGGAGATATCACGCTTATTAAAAAGCCGGAAAAAAGAATATTTAGCGATGTTTGGTTCGAACCAAAGGAAACTCGAGCGCTTTTTGAAAAAAATGGCTGGAGATCAGTAGTAGGGTTTCAAACACGCAATCCGATTCACCGAGCGCATGAGTATATCCAAAAGGCGGCACTAGAAACTGTTGATGGGCTGTTCGTGCACCCTCTTGTAGGAGAAACAAAGTCTGATGACATTCCAGCAGATGTCCGTTTAAAAAGCTACCGTGTCTTGCTTGAAAATTACTATCCAAAAGACCGTGTACAGCTGGGGGTATATCCTGCGGCGATGAGATATGCCGGACCAAGAGAAGCTATTTTTCATGCCATTGCACGCAAAAACTTTGGCTGCACTCACTTTATTGTCGGTCGAGACCATGCGGGTGTAGGCAATTACTATGGAACATATGATGCACAGAAAATATTTGGCGATTTTCCGGTAGATGAATTAGGGATTAAGCCATTATTCTTTGAACATAGCTTTTATTGCAATCAATGTGAGGGAATGGCCTCAGATAAAACTTGCCCTCACAGTATAGAGGACAGGGTCATCCTTTCGGGAACAAAAGTAAGGGAAATGCTTCGCGCTGGTGTGATTCCGCCTTCCACATTTAGCCGTAAAGAAGTTGTGGAAGTGCTCATTGATGGATTGAAAGAACACGTAAAGGCATAAGGAGAGGAAAAACATGTCCAAAGCAACAAATATTACATGGCACGATGCAGCTGTTACAAAAAATGACCGGCGAGCTCAGAGCGGTCACGGAAGCTGTGTATTATGGTTTACAGGCCTTTCGGGATCGGGAAAATCAACGATTGCGAATGCTGTTTCAAGTGAATTATTCGAACAAGGAATTAATGAATATGTGTTAGACGGCGATAATATTCGCCACGGTCTTAATCGAGATCTTGGCTTTTCAGAAGAAGACAGAATGGAGAACATTAGACGGATTGGCGAAGTAGCTAAGCTTTTTGTCGATAGCGGCAAGATCGTGACAACTGCCTTCATTTCTCCATTCCGAAATGATCGCGATGATGTCCGCTCTCTTTTTGAAGAAGGAGAATTTATTGAGATTTTTGTTGATTGTCCAATTGAAACATGTGAAGATCGTGACCCAAAACAGCTTTATGCCAAAGCACGAAGAGGAGAAATTAAGGATTTTACAGGGATTAATTCTCCATATGAGATTCCAAAACATCCTGAGATCATTATCCAGTCCAACCTTTTAACGGTTGACGAAGCGGTACAGAAAATCTTTGCCTATCTTCGAGAACATTTCACAATTTAAGGTTTTATTTTCAAAAAAATTCATGTGAATAAAGAAAGGCTGGTAATGCAATGATCGGCAAGGTTTATTTAGTAGGAGCAGGTCCTGGCGATCCAGACCTGATTACAGTAAAGGGATTAAGGTGCTTGAAAGAAGCAGATGTCATTCTTTATGATCGGCTCGTGAATCCGGAGCTCTTACAGCATGCAAAGGATGGGGCACAGCTTGTTTACTGCGGTAAACTCCCCCATTACCATACGATGAAGCAGGAAACGATTAATCATTTCATAGTGAAATATGCAAAAAAAGGCCATCACGTTGTCCGATTAAAAGGGGGCGATCCTTTCGTTTTTGGACGCGGAGGAGAGGAAGCGGAAGCATGTGCAAAGCACGCCATTCCTTTTGAAATTGTTCCTGGCATCACTGCGGGGATTGCTGCTTCAGCCTATGCAGGCATTCCTGTCACCCACCGAACATTAAGCAAAAGCTTTGCTTTTATTACTGGTCATCAGGCTGGTGACCAAGCAGCAGAACACCAATGGGCACATCTTGCCAATGGAGTAGATACCATTTGTGTGTATATGGGAGTAGCGCAGCTTCCAATCATCATAAAAAATTTAATCGAGAACGGCAAATCGAAGCAAACGCCTATTGCATTGATTCATTGGGGGACACTGAGTGAACAGAGGACTGTCGTTGGAACCCTTGAAACCATCGAAGAGCTAGTTAAGAAAGCAGCAATATCAAACCCTAGCATGATTGTGATCGGTGAAGTCGTCCGTTTGCATCAAAAATTAAATTGGTTCCAGGAAGAAATGATGTCAGAACTCCCTGTTATCCATGGATAAAGGCAGGGGAATGAGATGAAAGCGATTCTTTATATTGCCCATGGCACACGTTCCAAAAAGGGGGCTGATGAAGCACGGAAATTTATTGCACAAGTAATGAACCGGGTTGATATCCCCATTCAAGAAATTAGTTTCCTTGAGCTGTCAGAACCACTACTGGAAGAAGGCTTTAAACGATGTGTGGAAAAGGGGGCGACAATCATTACCGTTGTTCCTCTTTTCCTGCTTGCAGCGGGGCATATTAAGCGGGATATTCCCCAGACCTTGTCCTCTTTGCATGCCAGATTCCCTCAGATTCAGATAAAGGTAGAGGATCCATTTGGTGTGCAGTCGAAGATTCTTGATGCGGCAGCAGAGCTTATTAGAGGAACTGCCGGTGACCTTCTGAGAAACGATTGCCTGTTAATTGTCGGAAGGGGAAGCAGTGATCCGCAAATTCAGACTGATTTTTCAATGATTGCACAAGGGATTAAGAATAGACTTGGAATTCAGTATGTATCTATTTGTTATTTGGCAGCGGTCGAGCCAAGACTGAAGCGCGGGATGGATACCATTTTAGAAAAAGCGGACGGCAGAGTGATTGTTCTTCCTTATTTATTATTTTCCGGCCTTCTTAGTTCAGAAATAGAACGCGAAGTGATGAAGCGGATAAAAGCAGGAAAGCAGTTGATAAACATAGGCCCATTAAGCCAACATCAAATTTTTGAAGAGATTGTGATTGAACGGGCAACTGGGAAAATAGGCTCCCTTAATGTCTGATCTTTTTGAGTCTAATTATTGTGTAATAGATTCATATCGTCCAAAAAAATATGAAAAAAATGATAGTGAGGTGTTTTCGTTGCAACTTCAGGTTATAAATAGTCCGTTTAATCAGGAGCAGGCAAACCTTCTTAGTCAACTTCTGCCAACACTAACAGGAGCACAAAAAGTATGGTTGAGCGGTTATTTGGCTGCCGCAATTCAGTTAGATTCCGCTTCCACACAAGCAGTAATTCATTCCCCGCAAGGCGCTGGAGGGGTTGCATCTAAAGATGTAACGATTCTTTACGGTTCACAAACGGGAAATTCCCAAGGGCTAGCAAAGGAAACGGCAAAAAAGCTGGAAAGCAACGGTTTTAACATAACCATATTATCTATGAGTGATTTTAAACCAAATCAATTAAAAAAAATTCATAACCTATTAATTGTTGTCAGTACACACGGAGAAGGGGATCCGCCTGATAATGCATTGACCTTCTTTGAATACCTTCATAGCAAAAGAGCATCAAAACTAAATAATCTGCACTTTTCTGTTTTAGCGCTTGGTGACAGTTCATATGAATTCTTTTGCAAGACAGGTAAAGATTTTGATCAACGCTTGGAAGAGCTTGGCGGCACAAGGCTTTTCCCTCGTATTGACTGTGATGTTGATTTTGATGAAAATGCATCAGAATGGATTCAAGGCATTATTAGCAGTTTAAAAGCTACTGAGGATCAGGAAGGTGCTTTTGATGCGGCTGCAGCATTGCAGACAGTCGAAGCTGTGTATTCAAGAACTAATCCTTTTCAAGCAGAAGTATTGGAAAATATCAATTTGAATGGACGAGGCTCGAATAAAGAAACCCGCCATCTTGAATTATCGTTGGAGGGCTCAGGCTTTTCATTTGAGCCAGGTGACAGTCTTGGTGTCTATCCAGAAAATGACCCAGCGCTTGTCGAGCGGATTCTTAATGAACTAAAGTGGGATCCCGAAACGACAGTGACAGTAAAGCAAGGGGATGTTCGAACACTTAAAGATGCCCTTCTCTCATTCTACGAAATTACTGTTCTAACAAAGCCGCTTCTTGAGAAGGTAAAGCCGCTTTTATCCAATAATGAATTCCAAGAACTTTTAACACCGGGAAAAGAAGAAAAAGTAAAGGAATTTTTAGAAGGCAGCGATTTGCTTGATTTGCTACGAGATTTTGGGGCATGGGGCGGGTCAGCGCAAGAGTTTGTTTCTGTTCTTCGGAAAATACCAGTTAGACTTTATTCAATTGCAAGCAGCTTATCCGCAAATCCTGATGAAGTTCATTTAACAATTGGTGCCGTCCGCTATGAGGCCCATGGGCGGGAACGGAACGGCGTTTGCTCCATTCAAGCCGCCGAGCGCCTTAAAGCTGGGGACACCCTGCCTGTTTTTATTCAGCAAAATGAAAACTTTAAGCTCCCAAATAACCCGGAAACGCCAATCATCATGGTTGGTCCCGGAACAGGGATTGCGCCGTTTCGCTCCTTTTTGCAAGAACGTGAGGAAGTAGGGGCTGAAGGGAAATCATGGCTGTTTTTCGGGGATCAGCATTTCGTCACAGATTTTCTTTACCAGCTTGAATGGCAAAATTGGCTGAAGAGTGGGGTCTTGTCGAAAATGGATGTTGCTTTTTCGCGGGATGGCGATAACAAGGTTTATGTTCAGCATCGGATGCTTGAACATAGCAGAGAATTATTTGAATGGCTAGAAGATGGAGCGTATTTTTACGTATGCGGTGACGAGAAAAACATGGCTCGCGATGTCCATAACACGTTAATTGAAATTATCCAAAAAGAGGGCGGCATGAGCCGTGAACTGGCGGAAGAATATATGGCCAACCTTAAACAGCAAAAGCGTTACCAGCGGGATGTATATTGAATTATTCAGCGATGTGTTAAATCGCTAATATATCAGGAAGGTCACTAATATATTGTGAAATTGATAAAGTGTAACAACAAAAAGTAGAGGAATCCAAAATAAGTGGTGAGATAAATTAAATGCAGAAAGGGAGTTGCTCGTTATGGTCTTGAAGCAAGTACTAAAAGCGCCAGACGGTCCACCTAGTGATGTTGAACGGATTAAAGAGGATAGCCATTATTTGCGAGGGTCACTAGAAGCATCGATCCAGGATCCTCTAAGTGCAGGAATAAACGATGATGATAATCGCTTAATGAAATTTCACGGCAGCTATTTGCAGGATGACCGTGATCTTCGGAATGAGAGGCAAAAGCAGAAGCTTGAACCGTCCTATGGATTTATGCTGCGCGTACGCGCCCCGGGAGGTGTCGTAAGTTCGGAGCAATGGCGTGTCCTTGAGGAGCTAGCTGATAATTATGCTAATAGAGCTTTAAAGCTGACAACACGGCAATCCTTTCAAATGCATGGCGTATTAAAATGGAATATGAAAAAGACGATTCAAGAAATTAATGGCATTCTATTAAATACGCTTGCCGCTTGCGGTGATGTCAATCGGAATGTGATGTGTAACCCTAATCCATATCAATCTGACATTCATTCCGAAGTATATGAATATGCAAAAGCCTTAAGTGATCATTTAATGCCGCGAACAAGGGCATATCATGAAATTTGGCTCGATGAAGAAAAAGTTGCTGGCACGCCGGAAGTGGATGAAGTTGAACCTATTTACGGCAAGCATTATTTGCCGCGTAAGTTCAAGATTGGCATTGCAGTACCGCCTTCAAATGATATTGATGTCTTCTCTCAAGACCTTGGATTTATCGCGATTGCGGAGGAAGGCATTCTTCAAGGCTTTAACATCGTAATTGGAGGAGGAATGGGCTTTACACATGGTGACAAAGCAACTTATCCTCAAGTGGGCAAAGTGATCGGCTTCTGTACACCAGACAAAATAACGGAAGTGGCAGAAAAGATCATTACCATTCAGCGGGATTACGGAAATCGTTCTATCCGTAAATATGCCCGATTCAAATATACAATTGACAGGCTTGGACTGGAAGTGGTTAAAAACGAACTTGAAAACCGACTTGGCTGGAGCTTGGAAGAAGCAAGTTCATATCATTTTGATCATAACGGCGACCGATACGGCTGGGTGAAAGGGATTGATGGGAATTGGCATTTTACCCTTTTTGTTCAAAATGGCCGCGTGACGGATTATCCAAATTACAAACTGAAGACTGGCCTGCATGAAATCGCAAAAGTTCATTCAGGAGATTTCCGGCTAACTGCCAATCAAAATTTGATTATCGCTAATGTTTCAACTGAAAAGAAGGAACAGATCAGTGAACTTATCGATAAATATGGATTGATGAATAGTGATTTTTATACAGCTCTTCGTCTCAGTTCGATGGCCTGTGTGGCACTTCCGACTTGTGGATTAGCAATGGCAGAAGGTGAAAGATATCTACCAGTTTTAATCGATAAAATAGAAGAAATTATTGATGAAAACGGTTTGAGAAATGAAGAAATAACCATTCGCATGACCGGCTGTCCTAACGGATGTGCCCGTCCTGCACTTGGAGAAATTGCTTTTATGGGTAAAGCGCCAGGAAAATATAATATGTACCTCGGTGCAGCCTTTGACGGAAGTCGCCTAAACAAAATGTACCGTGAAAATATTGGTGAGAAAGACATCTTAACTGAATTGCGTGTGCTGCTTTCACGCTACGCCAAAGAACGGAAAGTGAAGGAGCGCTTTGGTGACTTTGTTATTCGTGCTGGCATCATAAAAGCAGTGACCGATGGGACGAATTTTCATGACTAATTGATGGTGAAAATCACATGCTTATATTTCATCTTCATGGTACGAGCATGAAAATGTCCCAACATGGAATTATCAGGCTGTACACATCTATGGGACAGCCAGCATATTAAATAAAGATGAGTTACAACATGAACTTATACTGATGCTGCAAAAATATGAAAAGCATCGTGAGAATCCAGCATTTTGGGAGAAGCTTTCTCTGGAAGTATTAGAAAAAGAACTAAAAGGTATTGTTGGATTTATAATTAAAGTACAAGAAATTCAAGCGGCCTACAAATTAAGTCAGAATCGAAATGAGAAGGATTATTTTAACATCGTTGAAAAACTGTATGGGGAAGATGATCTAAACTCACAGCAGATGGCAAACGTGATGAAAAAAGAAAGAAAAATTGATGTACAGTGAAACCAGAAAATGTACGAAAAGCTAAGTTAATATGTTGCTGTAGGGGCGGCGATTGAGCTAATCCGGTATTAATTACGGTACCGTGTCATCGAGTAGTGGGAAAGAATGGACATTAATTCAAAGGAATAGCAGGGACAGAAAACTTGTCCCTGCGCTCTTATTTAGAGGTCAAATCTTCTCTGTTTGCTGCTTCTGGAGGCTGCTCCATCCATCCATTTTCAATCATAAGTTTGGCGGCTGATTCTACAAATAAGGAGATATTTGCTAATGATTTAGTGTACACCAGTGCGATATCATGTCTGCCATTGACAGCTAAGGAATTTCCTACTGCTCGAATTTTCATGGAAAACATATCTACTTTATGAAATAACATTAATTTATCTGAAAAAGGAGCAACGATTGATGTAGTGACTAAATGGTCCAAATAGGCTGGTGCTGGCAGGTTTTCCTTATGCAATTTTTCCATATAGTGTTCAATTACCTTATTTGTAATATCTTCCCCTTTCTTAAACAATTCACGAACTTTTTTTGATTTTGCCGTTTGACAAAAGCTTAAGAGTATCGCTTTGCTAGTCACGTTATTCTCGATATTATCGTAAAGATGGGCAATTTCTAATGCGTGCAGAGTCCTGATATCTCCAAAAAAGCCATTTAGAAAATCTTTGTCGATAAATTTCACTTCCTCAGGTATTGGAATATAGGGCGGTTTCCTAATGAAGCCTTTATTCAATAATATGCTTTTGACTTGTTCGAGTAACTCAATCGTAGAATTCATGCAATAGAGGAAAAAGTCATTTACATCCTTTCTGAACACTAAAGGAATGGCGACATTATATATGCTCATTCCAGCTTTCCCTACATAATTTAAATAATGTACGTAGAATTCATCTTCGAAAAGCCTCGGTGCATCAAGGTTTACATCCTTATCAGTAAACCCAGCCGGAATCGGAAAGTTATCCTTTTCAAAAATGTCCTCTATCGTTTTTAAAAATTCTTTAACTAAGTTCAGAGCGTTGTCCAATAAATTTTTAATTTCATTATCCTCAACATGTTGAAGAAAGTAGCTAATCACACATTTTGACATACTATTCCCCATATATACTGCCCATAGTTTCCCCATTTCTGCTGATGTTAATTTTTCATTTTGATTTGCTGGTGTTTCGGTTGTTTTATATTGTTTGACCGGTTCCATCGCATAATCACATCCATTTTTTTATTTAGCATTCCCTCTCGCTTTAAATCCTTATTCTATTTTGAGGACTTGATCTTGAAATAAAAATAATTTCATACTTATTTGGCAAAATATAATGTAAGGTTGTTCTTTCCAAATATAGTAAAGATATTCTTGTACCCATCCTCTTGTAAAATTACTCTCTTAAGATAAGGAGATACATAATGGTAAAAAAAGTTTTCATCCCTATTTTCTGTTTTGTTTTCATTCTCGGAGGATGCATACAGACTAAAACGATTGAAAAAATTCAAATCATTGAAAGTATTGGATATGATGCGGCTGAAGACAAAAAATACGAATTAACATTAGGCGTTATCATGTTTAGTCCGCAAGAGAAAGGCTCTTTTACAGGTAAAACTATCAGCGCTGCAAATTTTACTGGGTATGGTGCTGTTTGGAATGCCGAAAGAGAATTGCCGAAAGCTGTCGCAAGCGGAAAAATCCTAATTGGTTTATTCGGAGAGGGTTTGGCAAAGAGAGGGATTGGCACGTCTTTGGATGGAATAAAAAGACATCCATCCATCGGGAGGCAGGTTGACTTTTGTATAGTTGAAGGGGAAGCGAAAAAGTTGTTAGACGGAAAATATGAAATAATGGATCAGACGACTTCACGTTATATCAAAGACCTTATTACACATAGTAAAAAAGGAAATTTACCAACATCGAATTTTCATGAATTTATGTATGCCTATTATTCAAAAGGGCAAGATGCTTTTATGCCAATGCTAAAAAAACATGGAGAAAATGTCCAGCTATCGGGGCTTGCTTTCTTCCAAAAAGATAAATATGTTGATAAAATTGGCGCCGAAAAACTGTTCGTTTTTAAAATGTTATACGAGAATATGAATAGAGGAACTTATGCTGCCTCCTTTCCAGATAAGGATATGTATATTTCGATGGAAACCTTAAAATCCAAGGTGGATTATACGATTACAAGTGGAATGACACACCCCAAAATTAAGATTAATGTAAAAATGAATGCTCTAATAGATGAAGTGAACTCGAACATTAAGTTATTGACAGTAATGGACGTGGGAAAATTTGAGAGGTTGTTAGGAAAGGATTTAGAGGAGAAAGGATTAGAATTAATTAACCAGTTCAGGGAAAAGGGGATTGATCCTTTAGGAATAGCAGATAGAGCTAGAAGTCAAACAAGGGGATGGGAATTAAAAAAGTGGCAGGAATTATTTTCTGATGCCCCTGTTGAATTAAATATTAAAATTGATTTTCTGGAAACAGGTATATCTGATCATCATTAATAAAATATTGTAAAAAAACAAAAGAACCGCACGATAGAACTGTAATTCTTTTGTTTTTTTGTTTATCTTGGGATAATATTATTGTTTTTGTTTAGCCCCTTTCAGCTTATAAATAATTTTCTGTGCGATAAATAGGAAAGGAATGTAACCATAAATAAAGTAAAAACCAGCGTCACCAGCTATGCTTCTTAATTTTTCAATGCTTGTCCGTTTTTCAATCATCCCCGCAGCTACTACTAAAACGAACAAAATGACAACTAAAAGGAACCTTTTGTTGACTGGAAATATCTGAATAAGGCCTCGGTGTGCACTCCATATTGTCAAACAAATAATTGGCAAAACGATAAATAACCAAGCTGCTATTCCAAAATGTTCAAACCGTTCAATACCTGGCAATTCAATGATTTTCCAAAACATAATGGTACTCCAAACTATATGCTTCAGCTGATCTTGATGATAATAAACGATAGTGATGATGGCGATGTAAACAAAAATAAAAGTAGTTAATATGACAGCAAAATGAGCCCATTTTTGTGATTTTTCAGGATGCTTTATAAAGGGATAGAATATTAGTAACAATTCAAACCCGGTCATGCTGAGTGTCCCCGTTTTTGCTGAAACCAAAATATCTGAAATACTATGATCCATAATCGGAAATAAATTGCTGAAATGGGCAAATTTCAGCGGAAAAAGAAAGGACAATAGCAGAGGGAGCATGTAAAGCGTACTTAAAAAGCAAATACCTATTATAACTCGGAACCCATTAATGACAAAATAGCCTACAACCAAAAGAACAACTAGGCAAAAAAACCATACTGATATTTCTGGGAACACCCACAATTGGATGATTTCGACATAAACACGTAAGACGGTTAATCCTAGCATTAATATATACAATGTAAATATCAAACTAAGTATTCCACCAACCCATCTTCCAAACAGCTCCCGGTGGATAGCGATGATATCGCCTTTCCCCTTATTCAAGATTCTATATAAGATCCAAACTAGGACATGGATGCTCATCCCTGACAGAATAATGGAAATCCACATATCTTGTTCAGCATGGCGGCTAATTTTGGCTAGGTCAAGAACCCCTACACCCAATTGCATTGCATTAATGGTATAGAAGACAAGAAAGGGGGAAATTAGAAGATTTTCTTTTATTAGATTTCGCATCACGTCACCAGTTTCTGTAGGAGCGGGCCTTATCCATTTTTTCGATCAAATAAAACAAGTCAGCGGCCCACTCTTAAATTGTTAATTTTCATTATCATTTATTTCATTAAGACGAGTTGGATTTGCGCGCATAGGATCTTCCGGCCGCTGATATATAGGCCGCTTAGCCTGGCGATTGAAAGGCATTCTGAAAAAAGCATCTTTTAAATCTGAAAGTCGAGGCGGAAAAATAGGCTCAATAAAAGGCCTTCCTAAAGATGTCAAATTGAGCAGGTGACCTACCATAAAGGCAAAGAAAACCGCGATTCCGATTAAACCCCAGATTTGCGCAAACACTAGAAATGGAAAGCGGATCAAACGGATTGTGTTGCTCATTTGATAAACAGGTGTAGTAAATGAGGCTAGTGCAGCCAGTGCGATAATAATCAGTAATACACTGCTAGTTAATCCAGCATCAACGGAGGCGGTTCCAATAACAATACCACCAACGATACCGATCGTTTGACCGACCTTGCTCGGCAGCCTTGCTCCTGCTTCACGCAATAGTTCGATGACTAATTCCAAAATAATCACTTCGAGAAAAGGCGGAAAAGGAACGTCTGCCCTGGATGTAATTAAAGTAGCTAATAAATCCAACGGAATCATTTCATAATGATACGTACAAATGGCAACATAAAATGGGGTTGAAAATACCGAAAATGTAACAGCAAACAAACGAATTAAACGAAAGCTCGATGCAATATACCAAACTTGAAAATAATCTTCGAATGCAGAAAAAAATTCAACGATCGTAATGGGTGAATAAAGGGCATGCGGGGATCCATCAACCAAAATAGCAATTTTCCCTTCAGTCAGGACTGCACTCACACGATCAGGACGTTCTGTATCAAGCATTTGCGGAAAAGGCGAATTTTTATTATCTGAAATCATTTGAGTAATATATGAACTGTCAATAATATGGTCATATTCAATATCAGAAATACGCTGTAACATCGTATTGATATTTTCCTGATTCGCGATTCCGTCAATATATATGATCGCTACTCTTGTTTTTGAAACTTTCCCGACTTCGATTTCGCGTATTTGTAATTGCGGGAGCAGAAGCCTTTTTCTTATTAGGTTAATATTCGTATCAAGAGATTCCACAAAGGCTTCTTTGGGCCCAACGACCGTAAACTCTACCTCTGGCATTGTTACTTGTCTTCTTTCCACTGTAACAGCAGAAATCGATAGACAGCGCGCATCATGTTCATTCATCTGAATGATGATGGAGCCATTCATGATTTTCGATTGAATTTCTTTTACATCATCCGTTATGAGAATTTGTTCGATCGGCAGCAGCTTTTTAATTTCATCCAGGCTATTAAAGGAATTCTCCGTTAAATATGGAAACACGTCACGATGAATGAAATCCGGATTCACCATTGTCTTAATATAACTTATCCAGCATCGTCCGCCTTTTGTTTCAAACTCAAACCTTTGGAAATCCTTTGATGGTTTTAAGGTGTTAATTAAATCTTCCATAGTAAATCTGTTAACGTTCTGCTTATCAGGCGATTTCTTTTTTGACCATTTTAGCCAATTAAACAATTTATGAAGCTCCTCCCCATGAAACCGCATTATAGAAGATCATCATTTTGCTTATGCTATCATCAGGTTTTCTATCAAGATATCGACAGTCTTCTTCAATTTTCTGCATGATTTGTAATATTTACTATGTTTAAGGATATCCAAAAAGGCTTCTCATTATTAAATAAAATAAACCCTCTTAAACGAAGCCAAGCAGGATAGAAAAAGTGAAATTGTCCATATTATTAGGAAAAGAAAGGCAACATTCCATCTGGGTGTGGCTAAAATCAGGGGCAGTCTTTTTTTTATACAAAAAAAGGGAATTGAATGTACAGAGGGTGTGTAGAGTTGAATGCGTTTTATGGCTTATTGTGGATTCTGGCATTGGTTAAATGGGGTGATATGAAGAATTGGAAGAAGTATTATCCGACCATATTATTTTATGCTTTAGGTGACTTTCTTTATCTTTATCTATTATCAGACTTTTATCCAATGTGGAAATATGTTCCTCAGGGTTTGGATAAATATTTCGGCTTAACCAGTACCCATATAACTTTAGCCGCAATTTTAATTAAATATCCAGCCACGATCCTTATTTACCTATCTAAATTCCCAGATAGAAATAAGATAAAACAATTCCTATATGTGATAGGCTGGGTGTTGATTTATTTTATAAATGAATTAATCGATGTTAAGCTTAACCAGTTTACATACTTTAATGGCTGGAATTTATATTGGTCAACCATGTTCACTATTGTTATGTTTTTAATACTTAGAATCCATCATACCCGTCCACTATTGGCATGGTTCTTTTCATTTCTTTTTATTTTCCTTCTATGGCAAGTATTTGATGTTCCTAGTAAAGTGTTTAGGTAAAACAAAGCTCCTCAAGCAATGTTTAATATATAAAATGATTTTGACTCAATAGGTAGTTTAGAGCCCGTACAAAAATAATTTCGTAAGTTTAGAAAATTAATCAGCTTCATATATTTCTTCTCATGGTATTATTGTTTTTAGTCAGGAGGAGAAAGAAGATGAAACGATATATTGGGGATGGAATGCTGCTCTTTACAGCGATTGTCTGGGGCAGCGGGTTTGTTGTAACTGCGATTGCACTAGAATATTTAACAGCTTATCAGGTGATGGCAGGCAGATTTGTGATCGCAACCCTCATTCTAATGATCTTATTTGGATATAAATTCAAAGGGTTTACGAAGTCTATCATATGGAAAGGCGTCCTTTTAGGAACTTTTTTATTTATCGGCTTTGCCTTGCAAACGGTTGGTTTAGAATATACCACCCCATCCAAAAATGCCTTTTTAACAGCCGTTAATGTTGTCATAGTTCCAATTATTGCTTATCTCTTATATAAACGCAGAATTGATCGTTATGAAATGGTCGGCTCTTGTATAGCCATCGTTGGTATTGGATTTTTGTCATTGCAAGGTACTATGACCATTAATATTGGTGATACATTATCTCTCGCATGTGCAGTTGCATTTGCTTTTGATATATTTTATACGAATCTTTTTGTTCAAAAGGAAGATGCTATATCACTAACGATTGTACAGTTCATAACAGCATCTTTGTTAAGTGTTGTGGCAGTGTTCATTCATGGGGATATACCGACAACGCTAGAAAATGAAGCTATATATTCAATTGTGTATTTAGCGATATTCTCAACAACGATTGCTTACCTTTTTCAAAATATCGCCCATCAATATACAACGGCGACAAAGGCGGCTATTATTCTATCGACTGAATCCTTTTTCGGAATGGTCTTATCGGTTATCTTTTTACATGAAATACTGACAGGCCGTATGATCATCGGTGCTGTGTTAATCATGCTCGCTATATTATTTGCTGAAGTGAAGCCAGTGTTCCGTAAAAAGCGGGCTTTGGTGAAATAATCTGTTATTCAGAATAGGATTAAGAGCTGTATATCTGCTGCTCAATAAAAAAATTTTATAATACACTTTAAAGAGAAGAGCGTGTTTCTTTATGACATGCTCTTTTTATTATTTTACAAATAAATGGAACGATTCTGTTTAAGTCAATGTCTAATAGGTAGGACGTCTTATTAAAACCGAGCGCGCTGTTGTCATATTGATAATGAAACAAAAAGGAGGGAGATTGTGTCCATTTTTAAATCATTCTCTAGCCATTCCTTTGAAAAATTAATTAAGCATGAGCAGGAAAAACTTTATAAAGTTGCCTATTCATATGTAAAAAATGAACAGGATGCCCTTGATATTGTGCAGGAAGCCATTATTAAGGGATATAAATCCTTTCATAAATTGCAGGATATTCATTATTTTTCAACATGGATGACTAGGATACTAATAAATACGGCAATTGATTTTATTAGAAAATCTAAGGATGTTATTTTGCTTGAACCAGACTGGGTTGAAACTGGTCTAAATGAGGAGAATGCTGCCATTATGGCGATGGATATTGAACAAGTTTTTGAGATGCTAAAGCCACAGCAAAAAACATTGTTGCTTCTTCGCTTTTACTACGGATATTCTATTTCGGATATTTCAGAAATACTGGATAAACCAGAAGGAACCATCAAGTCTCAATTACATAGGACACTTTATCAGGTAAAAGGAATGCTTGAAAAAGGAGGAGTCACGTATGGAGAAGCTTCAAGAAGATATTAGGAAGATGGTAAATAATGTGCCTGTTCCATCAGATCAGCTAAACAAAACAGTCCAAGATGGGTTAAAAATAGGAAGAATAGGTAAAAAACAGTCATTTTTAAAAAGCCAGAGGATACTAGCTAGTATTGCCTCCGTTCTCATTATAGCTATTGGAGGTATATTATTAAATTCATACATGACAGGAACTTCAACTGGCCAACATGCGGAAAACATTTTATATAACAACGGGGATGAAGGATTAAAACTGATGGTTAAGGAGGGGAAGGTAAAAAAACTATCATTAGCAGCGGAAGATCAAAATATAAAGGTCATGCTGGAAGAGGCGTATTTGGACAATCATCAATTAGCCATATCCTACCACGTAGAGTTTAGTGATCAAATGAGGAAGAAATATGATACATCTGACATTGAATTAGAACTATTTGTGAATGACCGTTCAGATGGGAATTCTTATTTTAGCGGAATGAATACGAAGGATCTGATAGAAAAGGGAGATATTTTAAAGTTTTATAATTCGAAGGAATTCCCTATCACTTCAGAGCTTGAAATTCGTATTAAAAAGATTAACGATGTAGAGGGAGATTGGTCCTTTGCTTTCACCTTGCAGAAAGATAGTGAATACATTGAAAAGACTAGTCCAATTGTAAAAGAGGATGAGCTTGGAAATTCATTTGCTGTCAAAGAGGTTCAACTAACTCCATCCTTTTTGCTTTTAAACACTAAAATAGAAATGAAGTTGCAGGAAGTGATGCCCGACAACAGTTATCTTGATTTGTCATTAGTTGCGATTGGACCTGACGGGGTTATGTATCTAGAAAAGGCGGTTAGAAGCACAAGCAGCAATAAAAATGCTTATGACCAAATTGTTTCAGAAAGAATCTTAAACGAGAAAGTTGAAGTGCCTAGAAGTATTAATGTCCATTCTTATAAAATTGTTCCCTATATCTCAACGTATAAAGGAAAAGAGATACCATCCAGCAATGGAAAAGCCTATATGTGGGAAAGTGTTACAGCACCTTTTATGAAGGGAGCCATTTTAAACTTAGATTCAAAAATAAAAGTATTAAACATCATAGAGAATACCGCAGGGACCGTTGTCCATTATGAGATGGACCCATTACAGCCTGTTTTCCCGAGAATCATAAATCAAAAGACCGATCAACTGTACGAGGCTATTAGCTTTAAACAACTGCCTAACCATATAGAAGTAACCTATCCAAAAGTTAGTCAAGAAGAACCACTTGAATTCAATATGATTGATTCTGCTTATAAAGTATTTTCAGATTTAGAAATTAATATTGATTTAAAAGAATAAACCTTGTTTGATGAAATAACAAAAATTACCTTGTCTGACAGTTGACAATTATATGAAAAAGATGGTAATCTTCAAGAACACTAAACAATTTAGCAAAGGAGGTAAGGACAATGAGAATGGTTAAAGTGAGCTTCAAGATGAAAAATTTCATATATTGTCCACGCCTATTCTCTGTGTAATTGTGAATTCCTGAAGCATAGAAGGGTATGGAGGAACTTCTATACCTTTTTGGAGATGCATGCTCTTTTTAGGGTATGCATCTTTTTTGTTGGAATTTTTTAGTGACCTATTAAAGAGGAGTAGATGACAATGAGAAGCAAACAAAAAAGACTGATTTTCAGAAAGGAATCTCTAGATAGTGGGTAGCCATGTTCATAACCTGAAAGAGAAAGAGGGTTTGATCGATGTTTGATGTTTTAGGGAAGTTAAGTTGGTTTTTCGGTAAGTATTGGAGACAATATACAATTGCCGTTATCTTATTAATTATTGCTAGTGTCCTTGAGGTGGTGCCGCCATATTTACTTGGCTCCATTATTGATATTTTGACTGCTGGTGATATGACAAAAGCAATATTGGGACAATATATTCTCATATTCATTGCGATTATTATTGGTGGCTATTTCTTGAACTTTTTTTGGCAGTACCGCTTATTTGAAGGGGCGATTAATCTCGAAAGAGTTATGCGCCGTAAGTTAATGCTGCAATTTCTCAAAATGACGCCAACCTTTTATGAAAAAAATCGTACAGGTGACTTGATGGCGCGTGCGACAAATGATTTAAATTCCGTGGCACAAACGGCTGGCTTCGGAATAATGACACTCATTGATTCTACTCTATATTTAGGTGCTATTATTTTGGCAATGGGTTTCATGATTTCATGGAAATTAACACTTTTCGCCATGCTGCCAGTGCCGATTATGGCTGTGCTCATTCAGTATTTTGGGAAGCTTGTTCATGAACGATATATGAAAGCACAGGATGCATTTGGGGAACTGAATGATAATGTCCTAGAGTCTGTTGCTGGAGTGCGTGTCATTCGTGCCTATGTGCAGGAGACAAAAGATGAAGTCTACTTTGCCGACAAGAGTGAAGAAGTATACGAAAAAAATATGCATACTGCGAAAATAAACGCATTATTTGGTCCAATCACGAAAATTGGAACAGGTATTAGCTATGTTGTCGCACTTGGCTACGGCGCCGTTCTTGTATCAAATGGCGAAATGACGGTCGGTCAGCTCGTCACGTTTAACGTTTATTTAGGTCTCGCGGTTTGGCCGATTTTCGCGATTGGCGAGCTAATCAATGTGATGCAGCAGGGGAATGCTTCACTTGATCGTGTGCAAGAAACACTTAACTATGAGGCGGATGTTCAAGACACGAAGGACCCGGTTGCTGTTGCGGCTCCAAGTGCAATTGGATTTGATGATCTTATGTTTCAATATCCAACGAGCCAGGTGAAAAACTTACAGAAAATCTCGTTGTCTCTTAAAAAGGGAGAAACGCTTGGAATTGTGGGAAAAACAGGGGCGGGAAAAACAACATTCCTAAGACAATTACTGCGTGAATATCCACTTGATGAAGGGCAATTACAAATTGGCGGAATCGACATCGCGTCCCAAACAAAAGATCAGATTCTTGATTGGATCGGGTATGTCCCGCAGGATCATGTCTTATTTTCACGGACGATTCGGGAAAATATTTTATTTGGGAAAGAGGATGCAACAGAGGCTGATTTGGAAAAGGCCATTCACCTTGCATACTTTAAAAAAGACTTAGAAAACCTGCCAAGCGGGCTTGAAACATTAGTTGGCGAAAAAGGGGTTTCCTTATCTGGCGGACAGAAGCAGCGTGTGTCCATTGCGCGTGCGCTCATTAAAGATCCTGAAATCTTAATCCTTGATGATTCTCTGTCAGCAGTCGATGCTAAAACAGAAGCTAGTATTATTAAAAACATTCAAAATGAACGAAATGGCAAGACTACCATTATTACAACACATCGTCTATCCAGCGTGCAGCATGCAGATCAGATTATTGTTCTAGAAGAAGGGCAAATTATTGAGCAGGGAACACATGAAGAGCTTCTTGGACAAAATGGCTGGTATAAGGAACAATTTGACCGTCAACAGCTAGAAGGAGGCGGGGCATGAGTACGAGTAAACGATTAACGAAATATGCGATGCATTTTAAGCGGACCATTTTCATCGGGTTATTTTTCTTATCGGCTGCGGTCTTTGCTGATCTTGCGGGCCCGTTCATTGCTAAGAAAATTATCGATGAGCATATGACAATGGGAATTATAGAAATAAAGCCAATTGCCTGGCTGCTTTGCTTATATCTTAGTTTAGCGATCGCCACAGCGATATTACGCTATTTTATGTATATTTATTTGCAAATGGGCGCAAACCGGGTTGTCCAAAAATTGCGCAAGGATGTGTTTGGGCATATACAAACATTGCCAATACAGTATTTTGACAATTTGCCAGCTGGGAAAATTGTCGCACGTGTCACAAATGATACAGAGGCAGTAAGAAATTTATATGTGCAAGTACTTTCTAATTTCGCGACCAGCTTTATTTCAATTGCAGGTGTCTATATTGCGTTGTTTATCTTAAATTGGAAAATGGCGATGATTGCTATAATCATTATTCCATTTATTTATATGTGGATGATTTTGTACAGAAAATATGCGAAGCAATACAATGGTGTTATTCGGACGAAGATTGCTGACATTAATGCGATGATTAATGAATCCATTCAAGGGATGACGATTATTCAAGCTTTTCGCCGTGAGCAGCAAATGACGAAGGAATTCGATGAAATGAATGAAGAGCATTATGCTTATCAGCGAAAATTATTGTTTTTGGATTCAGCAACTTCCTTTAACCTAGTGAATGTCATACGGCTTATCATGTTTACCATTTTCATTGTATATTTTGGCACCAGATCCATTACGGCAGCAGAAATGGTGTCTGCGGGAACTTTATATGCATTCGTTGATTATTTAACGAGATTATTTAACCCTATTACAAATGTGGTGAATCAGTTTTCGCAGCTAGAACGTTCGCTTGTTGCAGGAAATCGGGTCTTTGAAGTTTTGGATATAAAGGGTGAAAAAGTATCTCAGGAAATGATGCCAAGATATGAAGGGCATGTCGTATTCGAGGATGTGACATTTGCTTATAAAGATCAAGATTACGTACTGAAGGAATTATCTTTTGAAGCGAAGCGAGGCGAAACGGTGGCACTTGTAGGTCATACAGGATCTGGAAAAAGCTCTATTATGAACTTGCTGTTCCGCTTCTATGATCCCTCAAAAGGGAAGATTTATATCGATGGTGTAGACATAACAGCTGTACCTAGACAGACCATCCGTGAACATATGGGTATTGTATTACAGGATCCATATTTATTCACAGGAACAATTGCTTCAAACGTGAGCTTGAATGATCCAAAAATCACACGGAAAAAAGTAGAAGAAGCCTTGAAAGCAGTTGGTGCCGAACGTGTACTAGGTCATTTGGAAAAAGGAATTGATGAGCCTGTTATTGAAAAAGGCAGCACCCTTTCCTCTGGACAGCGTCAGCTCATTTCCTTTGCACGGGCCCTCGCATTTGACCCTGCGATTTTAATATTGGATGAAGCTACATCGAATATCGATACAGAAACAGAAGAAATTATCCAACATGCGATGGATGTTCTGAAAAAAGGACGAACTACATTTATTATTGCCCACCGTCTTTCAACTATTAAAAATGCTGATCGGATTCTTGTGTTAGAACGGGGCGTAATTAAAGAACAAGGTACCCACGATGAACTGCTTGCACAGGGCGGCATCTATGACCAAATGTATCAAATGCAGGCTAAGTCACTGCATAATAAAGTGAGTGTTGGCTAGGTTCCGTTAAGGTAGAAAAAACATCAAATGGCGCTTTAACGCAAAAAAATTAACGCTCAACCTTGAGCGTTAATTTTAATAATGAGGACAATAAATCCGTTATTTTCATTTAATGAGCCTAATTTAAGAGCTAAGCGGACACAGTGTGCACTATTTACGAAAAACCACGAGGTAATCACTGCTTTTTTACAATATAAAGGTACCTGTGTCCGTAAACATAAGGAATTAACCCATTTTGTACAAATAAAGGAACTGGTGTCCGCCGATTGGGGTGAAGATACATGGGGAAGAAAGCAATCATAATTGGTGCCGGTATTGGTGGATTATGTTCTGCAATTGCATTACAAAAAGTTGGCTGGCACGTAAAGATATTTGATAAGGCGAGCGAGTTGTCGGAAGCCGGAGCGGGGATTGTTTTAGCCCCCAATGCTTTGAATGTACTAGAGCAATTAGAAATAGTTAAAGAGGTTCGTTCGTTAGGAGCTCCCGTGGGAAAAGCGGAAATACGTAATTGGGACGGGAAGCTTTTACTTAATTTGCCCACTCATGAGCAAGCAAAGCGATATGGAACGTACAGTTATCTTATTCATCGAGCGGTGCTGCAATCTATTCTGCTTAAAGGTCTGCTTATAGGCACAAATGTATTGCTTAACAAAAAGTTGCTAGAAATTAAACAAAGTGATGAAAAAGTGACGGCCATATTTGCCGATGGTACTGAAGAAGAAGGAGACTTACTTATAGGGGCGGACGGAATTCACTCTACTGTTCGAGCTCAGCTTTTTGGCTCTGAAAAACCTCGATATTCAGGATATACAGCTCTGAGGGGGATTTGCAGCTTCGAGGATGAACGATATTTATTCGAACAGGGCGGAGGGTTTGAAGCATGGGGATCAGGAAAAAGGTTTGGGTTCTCTCAAATTGGAGAAGGGCGAGTATTTTGGTTCGCAGCTATCAATTCTCCTCAAGAGATCCAGATCCCAATAGGAGAAAGGAAGCAAGTTGCCCTAAGGCATTTTCGAGGATGGTATAAGCCGGTTGAAGCAGTAATAGAAGCAACGGAGGAGTCAGCAATCCTTCATCACGATATTTTTGATCAAAAGCCACTTCCATGTTGGAGTAAAGGACGAGTTACTCTCCTTGGAGATGCTGCTCATCCTATGCTGCCAAATCTTGGGCAAGGTGGTGCTCAAGCGATGGAGGATGCGATTGTGTTGGCACGTTGTCTTAAGAAAAATGCAGGTATTTCAATTGCATTAATAGATTATGAACAAAAACGGATAACTCGAACCTCAAAAGTCGTCCATCATTCAAGACGAATGGGAAAGCTCGTGCAGTTGGAAAATCCGTTGATAATCAACATTCGCAATAGAATGCTTAAAGCCATACCACCTGGACTTTTTTTAGAGCGCCTGAATTGGGTCGTTGGGTATAAAGTTTAAAAAACAAACACTGTTATAAAATAAAATGACCTCTAGAAAATCATATTTTCTTTGAGGTCATTTTTAATTTGAAATGATTTATATCGTGCACTGAATTTACGAGGGACTTCTCAAGATTTGTACGATATACATTATTCGCTGCGTGAATGAACCTTCTCTCCTTGAACCCACACTTCTCGAATGTTTTCTGGTCGAGTCAGGTAAATGACCTTCTGGAAGACATCCATAAGATCTTCATTCGCATCGAAAATCGGTAATTTTGCCGATGCTAATGTCGTATCAATCATTTGTACATCCCAAGTATAGTTTTCTTCCAAGCGGCCAATTGGTAAGCTTAAGCTCTCACCGCCGCCTGCCGTTGCAAGATAGAATGCTTCATTAATCGTAATACGTGAATTTGGCACACCTCGTTCTTTAGCAGGAAGATTCGGATTAACGCCATCCTCTAACATTCTTGAGGACATGACAGCTTGTCTGGCATTATCAAAAAGACTTGGTGAGAAACCGCCAGAAATGTCGGACCCTAAACCAATATCAATGCCTTTTGAATGAAAATGGGCGATAGGAATGACACTGTTGGCAAAGTAAGCATTGGAGATTGGACAATGACCAATAGCTGTGCCTGTTTTAGCAAATAACTCGGCATCGTTATTATCTAAGAAATTGCAATGCGCCATAACAGACTTTTCACGCAGCAGACCAAAGTCGTATAAGGCAAACGCATCGTTCTTATTAAAACGTTCCTTCACATAACCATGCTCCCAATCACTTTCGCTGCAATGAGATTGGACGTAAGTATCATACTTCGCAGCTAATTCCCCTAAACCTTTTAATGCTTCATCTGTACAGCTAGGAATAAAGCGCGGTGTTACAACTGGATAAACACCTTGTTTTGTTGATTTTGCTAATTCCTTGACTGCTAAAATAAATTCCTCCGTATTAGCTAGGGCGGTCTTCGTATCAGCATCACGGTAATATTCAGGATTTTGTTCAGGGTCATCCATGACTACTTTCCCAACTAAACCGCGCTGTCCTTTTTCAGCACATATTTTCGCTAATAAGAAACTGGCTTCTTTATGAACAGTGGCAAAATAAAGTGCAGTTGTTGTCCCGTTTGCTAGTAGGGTACTGACCACATCCTGGTACACTTCATTTGCAAAATCTAAATCTGCAAATTTGGATTCAACCGGGAAGGTATAAGTGTTAAGCCAATCATAAAGTGGAATGTCTAAAGCTGTTCCAGACTGTGCCCATTGCGGTGCGTGAACATGCAAATCAACGAAACCGGGCAAGAAATACTGACCGTCAGCTAAGCAAAGGAAGTTTTCCTTGCCTTGATACTCATCCAGTAAGGATTGATAATCGCCATCATCTGGAGAAGCCATTTTTTCAATCATTCCGTCCGAATTAATACAGAAAAGATAGTCTTTTAGAATTTGGACTTCTTTAGGTGATTGGCTGGAAAAAGCAGTTCCTTTGAAAACCTGCAAATATTTATTCATTCATATACATCCTATTGTTTAGATTTAATATTCGATTATTATAAGGGATATCATTTGTAAAGTCTAATTCGCATTTATGATGAAACTAAGGCGCTTTATAAAACGTATGAAGAAGTATCATGAGTATTTGTGTAGAATCTTTTATTCTATATGTTAGGTGGTGGGAGTATGATAAATTCATGGAAACGGCCAAAATTAAAGATTCCGAAGACAGCGGGCGAATGGGTTTGGGATGTTGTTGGATATTTATGCTATTTGGGTTCGATTATTCTACTTATTTCCATTTGGAGTGAGCTTCCGGAAAAAGTGCCTGCCCACTTTAATGGTCTTGGTGAAATAGACCGTTGGGGATCAAAATGGGAACTGTTTTTGTTACCTATTATAGGTGTATTCATTATCGTTTTGATGCAGGTTTTGGAGCGATTTCCAGAATCTCATAATTATCCGGAACGATTGAATGAATCCAATGCAGAACAGTTTTACCTGCAAAGCCGAAAAATTGTGAATCAAATAAAAAACATTTGCCTTGTGCTCTTTGCCATCATCTTATTCGAATCAATTTCAATAGCGATTGGCTGGGGAAGCGGAGGATTTGGGAAATGGATTTTACCGATAACGCTATTCGGGATAGGTATTCCCATTGTGATGGGGATTATGAGGATGAGAAAGATTAAATAACAGTTTGGAAAGTAGGTATTTACATGTTGAACAAACCAAAAAAATTACAGCCCGGAGATCTTGTAGCAACAATCAGCCCTTCATGGGGAGGGGCAGGAGATCCCGAGCTTAAATGGCGCTATGAGCAGGGTGTGAAAAGATTAGAGGAAGTGTTTGGTTTAAAGGTAGTTCCTATGCCTAATAGTTTAAAAGGTTCAGATTATTTATACCATCATCCGCAGGCACGTGCAGAAGATTTAATGACTGCTTTTAAGGATAAGAACATTAAAGGGATATTCGCGAATATTGGCGGGGAAGACAGCATTCGCCTTCTTCCTTACATAGACTTTGATGTGATTAAGGAGAATCCAAAGATTTTTGTTGGTTATTCAGATGTGACGATTTCACATTTGATCTGCCATAAGGCGGGGGTTTCCTCCTATTACGGTCCTGCGATATTAACGGACTTTGCTGAGAATGTAGAAATGGATCCATATACCATTGAAATGGTCAAACGAATCCTCTTTTCAAATGAAGTAATTGGAAACATTCAGCCAGCGGAAAATTGGACTAGTGAGCGTTTGGAGTGGTTGGAATCAAATAAAAACAAGCGGCGGAAAATGCAGCCGAATTCTGGTTATGAAGTCCTGCAGGGGACAGGTGTGGTACAGGGGCGTCTAATTGGCGGCTGTATGGAAGTATTGGAGTTTGCGAAAGGAACTGCCATTTGGCCGGATCAGAAATATTGGGATAATAGTATTCTATTTTTCGAAACATCAGAGGATAAGCCAAAACCAGATTTGGTAAGGTACTGGCTGCGTAACTACGCAGCACAAGGCATTTTGCAAAGGGCAAATGGAATTATTTTTGGGAAGCCACAAGATGAAACATATTACGAGGAATATAAAGTTGAGATTCTTAAGGTCATGAAAGAAACTAAATTAGAGCATGTGCCGATTCTCTACAACATGAATTTTGGGCATACGGAACCAAAGTTTATTTTGCCTTATGGTGCGATGGCGGAGATTCATTGTGAGATGGGGACTTTTGCTATTTTGGATAGTGGAGCAGAGTAAAAAGATAAATGACCTCCTTGAGATTCATTCATTCTCAGGGGGTTATTTTTTTATCAAAAAGCGGGACAAGGGACTAGACTTGTCCTATATACCCTTAGTATAGAAAATCTATTCGGGAGTAAGAAATGATAAGGCTAGGTGAAGTCTTTCAGGATTATTCCCATGTTTGTGTGAGAATCCACTAGCTTGCTTTTTTGTCCGTTAAAAATGAAAAAGAAGATTATACAGAAAAATATAACTTGCTCTATTATTCTATAAAATTTATAATTATCTTAACACGCAGACTTTTCGATATATTACCCCGATTAAGAAACAAAAAAGCTAGTATAGATTAAAAATAGAATGGGGTTATAGAAAAGTGATGGTGGAACATTCATAAGGGGGTCATACAGTGAATAAGAAGAATTTAATCTTTATTAGCATGCTGCTAGTTCTCAGCATGTTTTTAGCAGCTTGCGGCGGTGACAAGAAAACAACCACCACAGAAACACCAAAAAACAACGAAAATGGTGGAGAAAAGCAAGAAGAAAAGGCTGAAGTACCGCAGAATTTAAGAATAAATATTAATACGGAACCACCTTCTTTACATCCTGCTTTAGCGAAGGACACGACTTCTGGTGCAGTATTGAATCAAACATTCGAAGGTTTAACACGTATTAACCAAGAAGGAAAGCCTGTAGAAGCGGCAGCAGAAAAAATTGAAGTTTCAGAAGACCAAAAGGTTTATACTTTTACTATTCGTGATGCACAGTGGACAAATGGTGATCCTGTAACAGCAAATGACTTTGAATATGCTTGGAAATGGGCGCTAGACCCGAATAATCAATCTGAATATGCATACCAGCTTTATTATGTTAAAGGTGCAGAAGCTGCAAATACTGCTGGCGGATCACTAGATGAAGTTGGTGTTAAAGCATTAGATGAGAAAACGCTTGAAGTCACATTGGAAAATCCGACTCCATATTTCACAGAGCTAACAGCGTTTTATACTTATTATCCAATTAACAGCAAAGTAGCTGAAGCGAACCCAAATTGGGCTAACGATGCTGGTGAAAACTATACATCTAACGGACCTTTCGTTATGACTGAATGGGCTCATAGTGATAAAATCATCCTGAAAAAGAATGAAAATTATTGGGATGCCGGCGCTGGAAAATTAGAAACAATTGAAATGATCATGGTTAATGATCCTAATACGGAATTATCTATGTTTGATAATGGGGAGCTTGACTGGGCGGGATCGCCTACAGGTAATCTGCCTACAGATGCCATGCAGGCTCTAAAAGATCAGGGGCGTTTAACGACTCAAGCTATTGCTGGTGTATACAACTACAAGTTCAATACAACAGTTGAACCATTTAATAATGTAAATATCCGTAAAGCATTTACTCATGCAATCAACCGTCAAGAAATCATTGACAACATTACTCAAGGTGAACAGCTTCCAGCGATGGCGATTGTACCTCCATCCATGTTCCCTGAAAATGAAAAGGGTTACTTCCCAGACAATGATGTTGAAAAAGCAAAAGAGTTTTTACAAAAAGGCTTAGAAGAGCTTGGATACAAAGATGCTTCTGAACTACCAGCTATAACGCTTTCTTACAATACATCTGAAGCACATCAAAAGATTGCACAGGCGGTCCAAGATATGTGGAAACAAAATCTAGGTGTTGAAGTTACACTTGATAATGCAGAGTGGGCAGTATACTTAGATAAATTACATTCACTTGATTTCCAAGTTGGACGTTTAGGCTGGTTAGGTGACTTTAACGATGCGATCAATTTCTTAGAAATGTATCGTGATGCAGATGGCGGTAATAATAATACTGGTTGGGAAAATAAAGAATTCCAAGATTTACTTGCTAAATCTGCTCTTGAAGGCGATCCTGCGAAACGTCAACAATTATTAAAAGATGCAGAAGCAGTCTTTATGGAAGAAATGGCAGTCGCACCTATCTACTTCTACACTCAAAACTGGGTACAAGTTGAAAACTTAAAAGGTGTTCATATTTCGGGACTTGGTGATGTTCAATACAAGTGGGCTTATTTTGAATAAGTTTGTTTAATCGAAAAAGGATTACTTTGTCAAAAATATTTGGCGAAGTAATCCTTTTCTATATAAGTTTAAACTATTTGTCTTTCAGTAGAATCTGTTACCGCTTCTGGAAACAGGCTGCGGACAAGTGTTTCTAGCATAATTGGAAGCTGTACAAAAGCACTTTCGATATGGAGTCTCTCTGTTCGTTTGTGGGCGTCTTTTCCAAAAGGGCCCACATTTAAAACTGGGGCATGCAATTGCTCCATTTCAATAAACGGAATGCTATAAGTGTCTCCCCATACTGGTGTATTCCGTTCGAAAGAAGTCCAGCCCTCAGCATTATCCTGATAGGATACATAGCTTAGGTCGCAAATTCCATTAAAGTAATGGATTTGATTCACTTCTAAATTGAACTTTTCGATGCCTGTCTTTTTCATTAAATTAACGGCTTTAATGACGAGCGGATCATGGGAAGTATTAACAGCTGGGTAATAAGGCGGCGCATATAAAAGAACGATAGTTGGCCCAAGCTCTTGACACTGAATCATAAGTGAATCGACAATGCGAATCGACTTTTCGCGGTCATCCCAATTTGCGTTCGTTAGGGCATTAGATTTAATCTTCGATATTAACTCAGACCCCAATTTTTTCTCTGCATATTGGAGCAGCTCCTCATAGCGCATTACCTTCACTTTTCCGACAGGCTTTACACCTTCGCGCTCGCATATTTCAGTGTAAGCAGCAGTACAGGCTTGAGCAGCCTTCTCAGCAACCTCTGTAAAAATATCCATTACTTCAGCTGCCGAGCGCTTCATAAGAAAAACATTATATAGAGCTGCAGCACGGTAAGGGGTTTGAGTCGAATACTCCATCTTCAAATCCTTTTGTTGAAGTGAAACAGGCAAAGGTGTATTTTCATTTAGGTCAGATTCACGAAAAATTGGGTTCCATTCCATCTGCTGTGTTAGGAAGGATGCCATAAAGTTCGCGGTCATCCCGCTCATTGGCTCCCCGACATGGGTTTCTTTCCCGTAGAATAGAGCAGCAGGCATAATTTTCCCAATTGATCCAGAATAAATATAATAGTTTGGATCTCCCGGCTCTTGGGAAAAGGACGGCTCACTGTTCAAGAATAATTTGTAGTTTAATTGGTGTTCATCCCGTAAACGTACTAGCTCCGGAACGGCAGCGCGCATTCCAGCTGAGTTTACCTCTTCATCCGGAACTGTCACGAGCAACAGATTGATTGGCCATTTTTCGAGGTTGGCTTTTTCAATTAGGGCCATATGAAGAGCAAGTCCTGTTTTCATGTCCATTGTGCCACGTCCGAATAAGTAATCTCCTGACTCAAGATCAGTACGGGCTTCTTCCGGCAGCTCATCTAGTCGATCCATTAATCTTCTTGTTAGTTGCTCAGGCTGGAAAGCTAATGGTTCTAAATCACCGTATTCTTCCGTGTGGACCGTATCAAAATGACTGATGAGAACGATAGTTTCCGATACTTCAGGGTTTTTATATAAAGCAGTAACGGCATTACGTCCTAGTCCTGCATCATGTAGGCCAATGTAGGAAGGGTTTAATTTAAAGTAATCTAGCTCCATTAACTTCGCATTTAGATTGTAGGCAAATTTGCATTCTCCTTCAGTAAGTGTTCGACTTTGCCAGCTAACAAGCTCGCAAAGTAATGCACGTAATGATTCAGGTGTACCCCATTTTACATGACTCATTTTAATTGCTCCTTTTGTTCTATAATGAAACTAGCAAGATTTTGTGACAGCGGGTTCACACTCTAATTTGGCCAAAAATTCCTCGAGCTCTTATAGACTAATCCTGAATTATCTATTAGCCCTAGCTTCATTGTAACGCGGAATGGGTTTGATGGATAGTTCAATAAAAATGGGATTTGTTTTTGTTGCAGCCATGTTAAAACCCATTATAACGAGGGCAAAAATTAAGGTAATGATTCTTAAAAAAATACAAATCAGGTAGGATTACGCATATAATAGATTGATAGAAAAGTAAAAAGTTTCAGAAAAAATAATTATTAGAGGGAGTTTAATTATGTTTATCCAAAAACTCATTGAATGTCTAGGCAAAGACAAAGTAAGCCAAAGTGAAACAGAGTTGTTCCGTCATAGCCATGATGAATCATTTCATACACCAGTAGAGCCTGATGTAGTTTGTTTTCCGGAGAGCCGTGAAGATGTTGAGGCCATTATAGGGATAGCCCGCGAGCATAAAATCCCTGTAACCCCTTATGGAGCTGGATCGGGACTTGAAGGTCA
The DNA here is from genome assembly GCF_036962035.1 of Bacillus sp. JJ1773. Lineage (NCBI taxonomy): Bacteria > Bacillati > Bacillota > Bacilli > Caryophanales > Bacillaceae > Bacillus > Bacillus sp. JJ1773. The sequence continues at coordinate 6,650 of NZ_JBALNX010000039.1, read as the reverse complement.
AGCGATCCCTATCAAAAAGGGGATTTCAATTAACTTTAGGAATATGAATAAGGTCACTCATTTTTCACCAGAGGATTTATTAATTACTGTTCAGCCGGGAATCACGCGTTTGGAATTAAATAAAATAGTAAACCGGCATGGATTAATGTTTCCCATTGATCCAGGCGCAGATGCGTCCATTGGCGGAATGGTCGCAAATAATGCGAGTGGGACAACGGCCGTCCGTTATGGTTCAATGCGTGATCAGCTGCTAGATCTAGAGGTTGTCTTGGCTGATGGAACGGTCATTCACACTGGATCTCATGCGAAAAAGTCATCTTCTGGCTATCATTTGACAGGACTCTTTGCGGGGTCTGAGGGAACCTTAGGCATCATCACGGAAATCACATTAAGGCTCCATGGAATTCAAGAACACACATTAGCCGCTCGTTGTATTTTTGATACACCTGAGGAATGTGCGGAAGCGGCAAAAACAGTTTTACTCAGCGGGATTCCGGTCATGCGTATGGAGCTGGTGGATGCTGAAAGTATTTCTCAGGTCAATGCATATGGAGGCTATCAATTCCCAGTTAGCCATTATTTGTTTTTTGAATTCGCCGGCACCAAGGGAGCGGTGGAGGAAGAGGCGAAGGTAACGGAACAATTAATGCGTGAGCTCGGCTGTGCAAATTGGGAGGCGGCAAGCGGATCGAAGGAACGGATGGAGCTTTGGAAGGCTCGGCATGAAATGGCCTATGCATACCAGCATATTAAGGGTATGGCCAATACGGGAGCGGATGTCTGTGTACCCATTTCACGGCTGCCAGAGCTTGTCTTGTATGCTAGACAGCTAATCGATGAAAGTGGATTAACGGGAGGTGTATTGGGACATGTGGGGGATGGAAACTTCCATACAATGGTTATTTATGATCCGAAGGTGCCTGGTGAAAAGGAAAAGGCTGAATATACGAATGAAGCACTTGCTTTAAAAGCTATTGAAGTTGGCGGAACTTGTACGGGGGAACACGGTGTAGGGCTTGGTAAGATGAAATTTCAAGAGGCTGAGCACGGGAATGCCATTATTATTATGAAACAGATGAAGAAAATGCTTGATCCAGAATGTTTATTAAATCCTGGTAAGATATTTCTTTTAGATTGAATGTAGTAGAGCTAAAACCTGCTTTCTTAAAAATAAAAAAGAATGTTAGGAGAAACGAATCCAAGTTTGTATTGGGTTCGTTTTTTGTTGAGTATGAGAGACGAGGATTCATCGCATATTAGGTAAGACTGTAATTCATTTTCAATCCGCAATAACTGATGGGTGGAAAGAAGGAAACCGAATGAAAAAAGACATGATAAAAGGTGCGTTTACAATTAAGAAGAGTCCTTTTCCTTGGACGAGGGCTATTTCTGCTGGGCTAAGTGCATCTTTGCCTGTCGTCATTGGAATATTATTGGGGAATTTTCAGTTTGGTTTACTGGCTGGAGTAGGAGGTTTTTCTTATCTTTATGTCCTCAATGAACCGTATCCGCAAAGAGCAAAAAAAGTATTTTTTGTTCTGCTAGGACTTTCAGCTTCTATTGGATTGGGTACACTTACGGCATCTTCGCCACTTGCATTTGCTATCTTGCTTGGCGGAATTGGGGCGGTTGGAACCTTTATTTTTGGTGCGCTTAAAATCCCTGGTCCTGCCTCCATATTTTTTGTGATTGTATTCGCAATGACATCAGTTATGCCCATTGATCCATCTAATGCTGCCTTACGGGCCGGTCTTGTTTTACTAGGAGGATCCGTATCATGGGTAGTAGCCATGATAGGCTGGTTTTTCGACCCACATGGACCAGAAACAAAAGCAGTTAAACGGATTTATTTCGAACTAGCAGCACTTCTTCATTCTATCGATACAGAAACATTTAACGAAGCGAGAGAGAGAACCTTGTCCGCATTGAAAGACGCAGATGCAACTCTTCTAAAAGGATATGTATCATGGAGGAGCTCCAATTTCTTTAAAAGATTGTATTTATTAAAAGAATTAGCGAATGTGATGTGGTCAGATATTCTTGAAATGTATGCAGAAGGAAAAACAAAATACCTGCCAGAATTAGGGGAATCTGTGAAAACACTAGCTGATTCATTAGATCGTAAAAAGAAACTCAACCCTTTGGAAATTTTGCAGCCAGAAGAAAGTGATCAAGCTGTAGAGCAACTAATCTCAAGAATCTGTGAAGCTAATGCCATTATGAAAGAACCTATTTCAAAGATTAATCAGGAACTAAAAATAATAAAGCCTACCTTCAAAAGAATTCTTATAGATGCATTTGATAAACATTCCATTGTGTTTCTTTCTTCTTTAAAGTATGGATTTGTCTTAATGGCCGCAGCAATGATTGCTTTCTCATTTGAATTTGAACGATCCTATTGGATACCAGTATCGTGTGGAGCAGTCATGTTAGGGTCTACAATTATAAGTACATTCCATCGAGCCATTCAAAGATCAATTGGGACTACTTTAGGTATCTTAGCAGCAGTAATCATCCTCTCATTGAAGCCAACACCGATGACCGTTGCTTTGTTCATTGCACTATTAAATTTTTGTACAGAGCTATTAATAGTGCGAAATTATGCGTTTGCTGTTACTTTCATTACTCCAAACGCATTGTTGATGGCTGAGAGTACGTCTCATATACATAATCTTTCCTATTTTGCTACAGTGAGAATCATTGATATTCTGATCGGATGCGCCATTGGTTTGATAGGAGTATTATTAATTGGCAGACAATCTGCCTCAAGTCGACTTCTTCATTTAATGGCCAAAACCATTCGCAGCCAGTCTCAATTATTATTTAGCTTGTTTTCTGAAAACAATGAAGTTATTTATGTGGAGAGCAAAGAACAAAATAAAATGCGAACTAATTTGGTCAATTTAAGGACCGTCTATTCCACAGCATTAGGTGAAATTCCAGCTAATAAAAAGTGGTTAGAGTATCTATCACCTGCCATTTTTTCAATGGAACAGTTAGGACAATTACTTGATATATGTTCAAAAAAAGCACAACGTCCGATACTATCAGATGAAACCCTTGCTCAATTTCTTTTCGTGTTTGAAACAATGGCAAATACGCTTGAACATGATGTAAAAGCAGAAAGAAAACATGTCCCATGGATCGAGGGGGATTCTAAAATACAAAAAGAAATTATTTCTTTGCAGGAATCACTGGAGCTTTTGAAGCATAAGGACGGTTCTCGCGTTTCCGCAGAAGGGTCTGTTCCTTCGAAAATCACCGAATAAGCCTTACACGAGGCAGTTTTTCAAAAATATCTTGACATTAAATATTTGATGTAACTATAATGGTTACATCAGGAGGTTGAAGGAAATGAAAATTAGCAGCCGATTTACTGTAGCTGTTCATATTTTGTCTCTCGTATCTATTGAAAAGAGTACACTTTGTACGTCTGAATGGATTGCTGAAAGTGTGAATACAAACCCAGTAGTCATACGAAGAGTAATGGGGAAACTTAAACGAGCAGGCTTCATTCAAGTTCGCCGAGGTACAGGTGGTGCTGAGCTTCAAAAACCTTTACAAGATATTACCCTCCTTGATGTGTATCATGCTGTCGAAGTTGTTGAAGAAGGCGAGCTATTCCAATTTCACGACAGTCCAAATCCGAGTTGTCCTGTTGGGGCCAACATTCAATCGGTTCTTGAATTGATTTTATTGAAGGCTCAAGAGGCAATGGAATTAGTATTAAAAGAAGTAACGATGATGGATATTGTAACGTTTTTAAATAAAAAAATTGGGTGAAACATCTAATTTTTTTATTTTTACTCACGTTGTAACTACCCTGGTTACAACGCGTACGAAATCATCTATTGGTATGGATGCATAGCAGATCTACCTAATGGTGAAAATAATAAACATATTTTTAGGAGGTTTTTTCAGATGAAAATTGGTGTAATTGGAGCTACAGGAAAAGCAGGAAGTCTTATTTTACAAGAAGCATTGGATAGAGGGCATGAAGTTACAGCGATAGTAAGAAATGCTTCAAAGTTAACAAATACAAATGCAGCAGTTCTTGAAAAAGATGTATTTGATTTGACGGCAGGAGATGTAAGTCAGTTTAATGCAGTCGTGAATGCGTTTGGTGCGGTACCAGGACAAGAGCATCTTCATGTTGAGGCAGGAAAAGCATTAATAGAAGCGATGAAGGGAGCTCCAGAAACAAGATTAATTGTAGTAGGCGGAGCAGGAAGTCTATTTGTAGATGAAGATCAAAAAATCAGATTGATCGATACTCCCGAATTCCCGAAAGAATATTACGCAACAGCCTTTAATCAAGGCAAAAACCTAGAAGATCTGCAAAACGCAGCAGGCATTAAATGGACTTTCCTTAGCCCAGCCGCATTTTTTAACCCGGAAGGTAAAAGAACAGGTACTTACCAAAAAGGAAAAGACAATCTCATTGTTAATTCAAAAGGGGATAGCTATGTGAGCTATGCAGATTATGCAATTGCGATTGTAGATGAAATTGAAAATCCAGCCCATATCAATGAGCGTTTTACGGTTGTATCTGAGGCAGAGTAAAAGAAAATATGAATAAAGAGTTTTCTAATAGAAAATAAACAAAGTTGCCAGGCACCACGATGCAATATCTTGAGTCAAAATAGATTCTAGATATTGTACTATTGTGGAGCCAGGCATCTTATAGGAAAGCCTCTACGGAAGATTAAAATACTTATAATTTAAACTTGTTTGCAATAGCTTCCATTTCTGTAGCCATGGAAGCTAATATTTGGATCGCTGAGTTGATTTCTTCCATGGATGCAGTCTGTTGCTGTGATGAAGTAGAGACTGTCTGCATGCAATCGGAAACTTCCGTGGTAATTTTCTCTATGCTCTTTACATCTAAATTGGCGTTTTGAATATCATCATTAATTCTAACAATCCCCTGGAAAATTTGTTCAAACTGGTTTGTATTCGTTTTGATAGAGTCGTGGATTTGCAAGAATGTTTGCCCGGCATTTTCCACCTTTATCATGCCGTCTTTCACTGTTTCATTCCCATCATTCGTTAAAGAAACGGCTTCATTTGTTTTTCCTTCGATTTCAACTATGATATTCGCTATATTTGATATGCTATTAGAGGTTTCTTCTGCTAAGCTTCTAATTTCATTCGCGACAACCGCAAAACCCTTTCCTTGTTCCCCGGCCCTTGCTGATTCGATCGATGCATTTAAGGCAAGAAGATTCGTCTGCTTGGATATATTCGTAATCATTTTAAGAATTTCCCTGACTCTTGCGGACATATAGTTGAGCTCTTCCATTACAATAGTAAGATTGTTCGTTTTCTCTTGAATGTTTTTCATATGATGAACAGAGTCTTTAATAAGTTTGTTCCCTTCAGCTGCTTTTTGCAATACTTGCTGAGAATGAGATGCAGTGCTGCTAATTTTTTCGGTCATTGAACCTGTGTTTTGAGTGATATTTCCAAAGGTATTCTTCACTCTTGTAAGATTAGCAGCTTGATTCTTAACTGAATCTGCAACGTTCTGCAGGGTATTCGAAACATCATCTACAATTTGGGTTACTCCCATTACATTGACAGTCAACTCTTCAGAAGACGCAGCGATTTCTTTAGAACTGTTCGAAGAAAGATGCAAGCTCGCCTTCAAGCTCTCTACCATTTGATTAAAATTCTCAGATAGTTCATGTATTTCACCTGTGGCATTCAAGTCTTGCATATCGAGGGTCAAATCCCCTTCAGAAATCCTTTTTGTGTATGAAGTTAGCTTTTTCAATGGGAGAATCGTTTTTCTGACAAATAGGATAATGATTAATCCTGCAATTAAAAGGGAAATGACGCCGACAATAATCGTAGTTGCCACCATACTCCAGGTTCTATCTGTTAGAATCTCAGCATTAAAGTCAATTGCACTAATGGCAATTAACTCATTAGTAGGGTCATGGTTTTTAAAAATAGGAGCATATCCAGTCAAGCGCTTCATTCCGGCAAATTCATAAACATCAGAGTAGATTGGATCTCCCTTCTCTTTTAATTGTGTAAGAATACGGGGATCAATCGGAATTGTATCGCCAACGTTAACACCTTGAGTTTGGAGATTTTGATCAGCAACAAGTACTGTGCCGTCAAGTGATAGAAGTGATTGGTTCTGAAAAATTGGCTTATGAGCAACCGTCCAACTAATTTTCTGATTAAGTTCGTTCACCTCGGAATCACTTAATTCATGCAGACTATTAATATCCTCATTCGATAGCAGACCAGTTGTGATATTAGCACAACCAATTAACTCAATACCGGCCGCTTCTTTAACCTTAAAATATGTCATTTGATACGTAGTAAAGGAAATGATCACTAGGCTAATAAGTACAACAACGGAAACTAGCGAGATTAATCTTGTAAGAATAGATTTTTTCACAATATTCCCCATTTCATTTAACTTTTTATGACCATATAGGAAAAAATACCCATGTTTTATCTTACACCAAGTTTTCTGAATTCGGCAGTGATTTTTAATACAAATTATGGAGAATTGGTGAAAAATGTGGTTTGCAAAAATAGGATATAAATGGGGGGAGGGGATTGTTTTGTTATTAATCTATTAAGGAGAGAGTCTGGACGGACATTTCACCATGAAAAAGGTTTGAAAAGTC